>DATNQT010000693.1:0-4797 GCA_036703885.1 Candidatus Sericytochromatia bacterium | reverse complement strand
ACGCTCCATCATGAGTGGGATAAGAGCGTTATGCATCGCCAATTCTAGTGAGGGATCTTGCTCAGAGCGAACCAAGTGCGATCGCCAACAATCCCATCGGCAACTAAACTAGAACGCTTTTGGAACGCTTGCACAGCTGTCTT
Organism: Candidatus Sericytochromatia bacterium; assembly: GCA_036703885.1. GTDB lineage: Bacteria > Cyanobacteriota > Cyanobacteriia > Cyanobacteriales > Coleofasciculaceae > CADCTM01. The sequence continues at coordinate 4,654 of DATNQT010000693.1, read as the reverse complement.
GGTGCGGGGACCAAAGTCACCATCAATTGCGCCAACATAATCCTTCGTAGATTTGAGTAAATTCTGAAGAAGAACTACACGGCTACCACGGCTACCTTGCGATAGCACGGGCATATTTACGGGTGCACCGGAGAACAGTGCTTGCCATGTCAAAGCTCCAACAATACCATCTTCAACGAGAAAAACGCGGTGTTGGAAGTCAATGACGGCTTGTTTCACTTTTGAGCCGAAGATTCCATCAATAGCACCCTTGTAAGTCCCTTGTGTAGTTAAAAGATTTTGCAGTTCTCTAACGGCGTCACCTTTGGAACCTTGCTGTAGTAATGGCTTATTCAGTTTGGCTTGAGCAGCAATGTCGGCTTGATTGTTGGTTGTTTGGGTATCGGTGGTTTGCATTGTCATTTACCTGATTAATGTCTGACAATTACTAAGGTACGCTGGGCGACCTCGGTGTCACCTCACCAGATCGAGTGACCCAATCGGGCGATCTTCAACTCACCCAAAAAGGAACCGCAGATGTAGAGGCAATCATGTCTACTTCTGCGGTAAAAGCTAAAGAGGTGTAATCTTAAGTCGAATGTCATTGACTTAAGCGAAAAGTAGTCGTTCGCCCTAAAAAACCTTGCTTGGGGGACTTTCCCCCAAACGCCCTATTGGGGGACGAAGTGCCTCCCCCAAACAAGAACTGCACAAGGGTTTAAAGGGGTAGTGATAAGAGTTTATTAAGTCAGTGCCATTCTTCTTAAGAACGCTGACTTGCAACAAACTGCTTACGCTTGGCGCGTAAACTGAGATACTCCTGAGCTTCCTTATACAAACGGTTGCGTTCCTTGGAGTCAAAAATTGCCTTCTTGACAATCCGTGCCACAATCCGAGGACGGAAGTAATACTGATCGTAGAAGTGCTCAACCGCTTCCATCATTTCACCCCGTGACAACCCTGGATACTCAATGTGAGGCAATTGATGACCTGTTTCATCAGTCATCTCAACATCAGAACGGAAGTACCCATTCGTTTGGGCAAAGTCGTAAAACTCAGTACCTGGGTAGGCATGGGCAATTGAAACTTGAATGGTTTCACAGTCAAGTTCTTTAGCAAACTGGAGGCTCTCCTCGATAGTCTCCCGCGTCTCCCCAGGCAAACCGATGATAAAGTCCCCGTGAACGACGATACCCGCCTTCTTGCAGTTCTTCATGAACTCACGCGCCTGCTCAACCGATGCCCCTTTCTTAATGTTCTTCAGAATTTGAGGATTACCAGACTCAAACCCAACAATAAACAGGCGACAACCAGCAGCACGCATTGCCTGGAGCGTTTCTAGGTCAACGTGGACGCGGGAGGTACAAGACCAGGTAAAGTTGAGGGGCTTGAACCGTTCGCACAGGGCTAAGACACGCTCTTTGCCGATGGTAAATGTATCATCATCAAAGAAGATTTCTTGGACATCGGGGAAGAGTTTGAGGGCGTGTTCAACTTCCTTGGCAACGTCATCAACCGAGCGCTGTCGCCACATATGACCATCGAAGGTCTGAGGCCACAAACAAAACGTACACTTCGCTGGACAGCCCCGTGTGGTGTAGAACGAGATGTACGGGTTTAAGAGAAATGGCACATTGTATCGGGTGTAGTCCATGTCACGCTTGTAGATGGGTGTCACCCAAGGAAGCGCGTCTAGATTTTCAATGGGCAACCGTTTCTCAGTGTGAACAATGTTGCCATCTTTGCGGAAGCTCACACCCTTGATTTCTTCAAGAGGCATACCCGAAGCGAATTCTGTAACGGTGTAATCAAACTCTTTGTGAGTGACAAAGTCGATCGCTTCGCTTGCCATTAAACTTTGTTCGGGTAGCGTGGTGACGTGAGGCCCGACAAAGGCAATTTTCAATGAAGGTTTTGCTGCCTTCATCATTTCTGCCAAGCGCACGTCACTGGAGAATCCAGGAGTACTGGTGAAGAGAACCACAAAATCATATTCGGTGGCAATTTTGATAGTCTCTTCTGGTGAAATTCCGTGAGGCGGCGCGTCCAGTAGCCGACTTTCCGGAATCATCGCGGCGGGATAGGCAAGCCAGACTGGATACCAGTAGGATTCAATTTCACGGGTTGCGGGCCAACGAGAGCTAGCTCCCCCGTCAAATCCTTCAAATGACGGCGGATTTAGCAACAGAGTTTTCATCATAGGTCTGTAGTATTCTTGTTGATCAACATGAATTAGGTAGCCTGTCAAGATCAGGCTGATTGTCTTTTCCAGAGAGTATGAAGGTTGTTAGGATTTGAAAAGCTTCTGCCTGGAACGCTCTGCGGAGGTCGGTTATTGACATGACTGAGGGCTAGTGGGTTGGAGTAGCGCCTAACTTAACAGGAAAAGGGCGATCGCTACCGCTTTTATAAGTTCTAGCGCTCGATTCAGATTAGCTCCAACCCTAACAACAGCATTTACTTACTCATATTTTTGACCTGCTCGATGAGGGCAAGAACATCACTACGGCTGAGTTTATCTTTACCATGAGCAAGAGCATCCAAGGTGCCATGAGCCAAGGTCAGGGGGATTTGGCAAAAATCCAAAGCCGGACCCACTGGAAGGGATGTAGTATAAGCATCGGCTAGAGCAAGATTGCGACGAGCGTATCCTTGCATATCTTTTGCACTCCAACCTTCTGGGAAAAAGTCTACTCCACGCTCCAAATCGTCACTATGGTTACGTAGAAAATTGACGGCTTGTAAGCCTCGACCAAACCCCAATGCTTGAGTGCGATTGGTCTGTGTCCCATCATACCAAGCCCATAAATCGGAAAGTAAGAATCCAACCGCACCAGCAACACTAAAGGTGTAACGATCTAGATCGGATTCGGTATGAATTTTCCAGTTCCTTTCTACCCAGTACGCCATCCGATCTGCCATCGCTGCCGTAGCATCCCAAATTCGCGGTGCGATAGTTTCAGGTGCCAGAAGCAACCATTCTCTAACTCGAAGAGTTACCTCCTCTAGCGAATCTTCGTGCCCGCTAAATCCCGCAGAGAAAGCATCAACCGGAAAAATATTAACGCCAGCTTGTAGTGTCAAGCTAATCATTCGCAGCAGTTTCGCCTTAGTTAACTTATCCAGGTCTGGGTGATCTTCAATTTGATCGATCGCACGCATACACAGATAAGCTGAGGTAACAGCTTCTTGCAATCCCGGCGGTAAGCGACTGATCGGGATATAGAAAGTCCGACTAGTCTCTTTTAAGACTTCCAAAGCATCTCGACGCAAATCCATCCGTTCGACTCCTCTCTCGATTTTTATATAAAGCTACCCTTTGGTGGCACGTTACTGAACATAAAAAGAATTAAACCCGTTTGTTTTTCCTCGATTTCAGCGATCGCCACCACAAGAGCATCAATTCCTGACCTTCGATTGCTTTTTACTCGATTTCTTCATATTTAGTGCAAAAGCATATTACAACGTCAGTTCCTCAGCATGATAGATATGATCGGGTGTTTACAGGGGACAGAGTGCCACGTTATGACAAGGAGATTTCTAATAGTGCAAAAGCAAAGCATATTACAACGTCAGTTCCTCAGCAAGGTAGATAAGACCTTGCTTGAAAGTACTGAGTGCTGAGTAAAGATCAAAGACTCTCATTACTTCGTTCAGGGTTATGACGTAGTAGTAGTACGTATCTCCTAAGGCTTTGGCACTTATGCAAGAAGTTTATAGCAATCGTCAACATCCGATTGCTAATGAAGCTCCAAAAGCTGCTGTTGCAATAGAGCGATCGCTTGCTCCAATCGTTCTACTCGTTCTGAGGTGGTAGACTCCTGTGTTAAAGCACGCTCCACTTGCTGCTGAAGTTCTGTAGAATGCTGTTGAAACCGCTCTGGCTGAGGTAGCCCATCGATGCATTGTTTGAGTGCCGCAATCACAACGGCTAGACTCTCAATCTGCTCTAGCTCAGGACGTTTGTTAAATTGTTGGATTAGGTCATCCAAGCGGGATTGAAGAGGGACGAGGGAAAGCCTTAATCCATTTTGCTGTGCTTCAAGTTCCTCAACCATTGAAACGAGCGCAGTTAGTTCCTGTCTAGGTACGAGATTTTGGACATCCTGCTTAACTGTACTACGTGCAGCGCTCAACGAATTAAGGGAACTCTTTAACTGCTGTACCTCGGTACTGATGCTACTGTGCTGACATAGCTCTTCTAAGCGGCGGCGGTTCATCAGGTTTAGCAATAGGGAGAGAGATACGGGTGCTAGCCCATAAATTGCTTGCTGGAAAACAAAGGCGAATGCTGACCCAACTGCCGAGCTGGCAACGCAGACGTATTCTGCAATACCTAACCAGTTGCGATTGCTGGACATAGGAATGCTACCTCACTGACATTGCCAAATTTTAATTCGTTCTACTCTTGCAGGTAGCGACGTATTGTTGAGGTATTGTACAACACTGTTGAAGATTCCTCGAAGCTAGTTAGTTAAGTCGCTTAAGTTAAGCCTAAAACCAACTTGGCAATATTGAAGTAAATTAGAACACCTAATACATCAACCGCTGTCGTAATAAACGGTGCTGACATCAGTGCTGGATCTAAACCGAAGGAGCAAAACAGAAACGGCAGTGCCGAACCAGCAAATGAAGCAAGAATCGCGATCGCAATCAGAGAACCCCCCACCGCTAG
>DATNQT010000692.1:0-2876 GCA_036703885.1 Candidatus Sericytochromatia bacterium | reverse complement strand
CATATAGGTGGACACTGCCCACCATACTACTAGCCGTAGTGTTTAAATGAGCAATTTGCGTAAGTCCTATAAATCCTGTAAAGACGTTCCGGCGGAACGTCTCTACGACTAATTGTTCAAGCTAAAAGAAGCTCGGTTGATGACGAATTAGGTTGAGGTATTCTTCACGAGTTTTTTGGTCATCCTGAAAAACACCTACCATTGCACTGGTGACTGTCCAAGAACCGGGTTTCTGAACGCCCCGCATCACCATGCACATATGGGCCGCTTCCATTACAACGGCGACCCCTTTGGGTTCCAAAATGGTTTGAACCGCTTCGGCAATCTGGCGAGTTAGGCGTTCTTGCACTTGCAAGCGACGTGCGTACATTTCAACAACACGAGCTAACTTGCTCAGTCCTACCACTTTTTGATTAGGAATGTAAGCCACATGAGCCTTGCCAATGAAGGGCAGCATATGGTGTTCGCAGAGGCTGAAGAAATTGATATCTCGGACGAGAACCATTTCATTGTGTCCTTCATCAAAGATTGCCCCATTGAGCAGTTCTTCCAAAGACTGATTGTATCCACCTGTGAGGAATCGCATCGCCTCTGCTACCCGCTTCGGAGTCTTGAGAAGTCCCTCGCGTTCTGGATCTTCCCCAACACCTAAAAGCAGCGTCCGCACAGCGTTCATCATCTCATCGTTTAGTTCTTCTGGAGGCGGTTGCAAATTAGGTTCCCGACCATTCTGGGTGTTGCGATCGGGTCGTGTCTCGACTTGAGGGATGAGATTTGTACTGCTAGAAGTTGAAGAAGAGTCAGGGTGGTCGAAGTCCTTGGAAGAAGCAATAGTCATAAATTAGCCTGATTGAGGTTCTTTACAAGAATGGGGATGATTCGGATTGGTTTTTCGCCTGTTGCTAAGAACACCTAACTAATAGCTAGTAACCAAACAGTTAGGTAGTCACTAATCTAAAGTTCCAGCACTAGGCATCAAAGTCATCGAGTCGATGACGGCTTGTTCTGGCATCAGGGCGGTATGTAGAATTGACTGGGCGACAATTTCAGGAGTCAACATAGCTTTTCGATTGAAGTCCATTTGAACGGTGTCTGTATCCCATAAGGGAGTGTTGACAGCACCAGGACAAATACTAACAACGCGGATGCCATAAGTGCGTTCTTCTGCCGCTAGGGTTTTCGATAGAGCAATTAGACCCGCTTTGCTGACGTTGTAAGCTCCCCAGGTGGGAAAGGGTTGCTGACCCGCTATTGAGGCAACGTTGATGATTGTTCCTCGGTGTCGATCGCGCATTGCTGGTAAAATACCCTGGATGCACTGAAATACACTGGTAAGATTGAGGTCAATCACTTGTTGCCAGTCTGATAGAGGGGTGGCGATCAGGGGGTTGGTATAACCCATCCCTGCGTTATTGACCAGAATGTCAATCGGAGCAAAATCTGCCGCGATCGCACGAATCCCTGTTTCGACTTGCTCAAGCTTCGCCAGATCCAGGACATAAGCCTTAGCTTTCACCCCGACTTCTCGAATAGCCGTAGCGATCGCTTCTAACTTGTCCTCGGAACGGCTAACTAAAGCAACATCAATCCCTGCTTTGGCAAATGCGAAAGCTGTTGCCTTGCCTATGCCACTACTCGCTCCAGTAATCAAGGCTCTTCGTTCAATTGGAGAAGTCATGAAATCTTCCAGTACTCTCTAACTAGATGCCGCCATCTAGATGCTCCCAGCACATTCTGTGTAATTACTGAAATTTTACTGAGAAACCGATTAACATTAACCCGCTAATATCCTGCTCCTCTGGCATTGAAGCGAACTGGCGGCAATAAATAAACCAGATTGAACACCAAAAACCTGTCCCGGCTTTTTGGGCATACAGACTCTAAACATTCCTATTTTGCAGTCTATCTCCAAAGGCACGGTTAGGTTTCAATTTAGCTGAAATTGGGTGGCAAATTGACTAACTACCTTAGAGGCAGAAGATGTAAAAAAATGTTACTTAAAAATTATATCACTTAAGATATTTGCAAACTTAAAAAGGGAAGAAGACCGCCCCGCCTAGCTTTCTATAAAAACACCTATGCTGCGGAACTTCTGATAGCGCAACTCTCGGCGTTGTTGACTGGTTAGCTGAGTTAGGGTTTCCAGATTCTGTAATAAGGCATCCTTGAGAACAGATGCTGCCCCTAAGGGGTTGGAATGCGCTCCCCCCAAGGGTTCTGATACGATTTGGTCAAGAATTCCCAATTCTTTGAGATCCCCAGCAGTAATTCTTAAAGCGGCTGCTGCCTGCGGTGCTTTGGTTGCATCTCGCCACAGGATTGCCGCACAAGCCTCAGGAGTTGCTACGGTGTAAACGCCGTGTTCAAGCATCAATAAGCGATCGCCAACGCCAATCCCCAAAGCCCCACCGGAACCCCCTTCACCGATGACCGTACAGATAATCGGGACATCCAACCGAAACATCTCTCGAAGATTGTAGGCGATCGCTTCTCCCTGACCCAACTCTTCCGCTTCGACCCCAGCCCAAGCCCCCGGCGTATCAATGAAGGTCAAAATCGGCATTCCAAAGCGATTAGCGTGTTCCATTAGCCGCATCGCCTTGCGGTAACCACCAGGGGAAGCTTGCCCAAAGTTACGAGCAATATTGTCCTTGGTATCCCGACCTTTTTGATGACCTAACATGACCACCGGACGCCCTGCCAAACGCCCGACGCCTCCGACTAAAGCGGGGTCGTCAGCACCTCCGCGATCGCCATGCAGCTCCATCCACTCATCACTAATCGCCTGAATATAATCCAGCGTACTCGGTCGTCTGGGGTGACGCGCTAGCTGTAGCCGCTGTGCTGGTGATAAGCCGCTGAAAATCTCTTGACGC
>DATNQT010000691.1:0-12054 GCA_036703885.1 Candidatus Sericytochromatia bacterium | reverse complement strand
ATGAAAATCGCTATAAGATCTGCCAGTATCTTGCTAAATATTGGGAGTGCTTTGTGTATAATTCGTCAGAACCGCCATATGTTTTGTTATTTTTTGGTTTATTCGCTGGAATTAGCTCTGGGTTAGCTTTTCAAGCCAGTCTCAAACAAAAGGTACAAGAATGGTCAAAGAACCGCTCCACTCGTACCCTGGCTCAAATGAAAGGAGTTCAGTTGCTACTCCCGTTTTTAGGAATTGCTGCTGGAATTACTTTCTTTCTGGCAGCTGGGTTAGAAATCTTTGGGTTTCCGACTTGGCTTTGTTATTCCGTCTCGCTACCTCTCACCTTATTGACGGCGTTCCTAGTTTGGTCACAACTGGGTAAACTTTTGGCTCAGTTAGAGCGGGGTGGCTCTAAAGCCCTAGATTTAGACGCTTTTGAATAGATACAGATACTCAGTTTTGACAAAGCGATCGCTTAGTACTGTAGCCTGTCGTTTTTTGTTGGGAGAGGGGGTGAGAGAGAAGTTCTGTTGAAGATGCGATCGCTTTCCTGCCTCTATCATTTGCACTCTTTGTTTGATGAGAGAAGCTAAGTTGACGAATTCTTCTTGACCCGGATTTTGAGCAAGTTCTTCTGAACATCATTAAACAGGTAAAGATCATGCCACCTCTCACTATGAAAGAGAAAATTTCTGCAGCCATCTTGCTGTTTGCTCTGTGCCTAACAATCATCCTGGTTACTGCTCAAGCAGGACAATCAGGACGTGTTAGTGCTAACGAGGTTGAAAATCCTAATCAACCTTCTTCTCTCACAAGCCTTGCTCCCAACAACCAATCTTCAGATTCGAGAACTTGTGCCCTAAAACCCGAAAAAAGTCGAACAACGCCGCCTTCACAGACTACAGTTGCTCCCAGTCAAATCTCTCTTAGTACCTTCCGACAGTTTGGAAGCCCATCTATTCCTGTAATAGGACAACTCATCAACCCAGCGAGTTTTTCAAGCTACACCCCTAGAGAATCCATTGCTCTAGCCCATCCAACCAACTACGGCGATCGCTTTCTTTTAGACCTTTACGGTCAACCTGCTTACCACCCTCCAGTTGTGGTGCTTCATGAAACAGTTGGTAGTGCGGGTAGTGCCATTAATTATTTCCGTACTCCCCATCCTCTAGACTCAGACCAAGTCAGCTATCACACACTCATCAAGCGCGATGGTGAAGTTGTTTATCTTGTCCCTCCGTACAAAAGAGCCTTTGGAGCGGGTGACTCAGTTTTTGTAGGGGCTTCAGGAAAAGAAGCAGTAAAAACTCATCCCAACTATCCCCCTTCGGTCAATAACTTTGCCTACCACATATCTTTAGAGACTCCACCAGATGGCAGCCATAATGGTAGCCGTCATAGTGGATATACTATGGCTCAGTACCAATCCCTAGCCTGGATCGTCGCGAAAACAGGAGTGCCTGCTCCCCGAATTACCGCTCATAAAGTTGTAGACCGTTCGGGTCAAAGGCAAGATCCAAGAAGTTTTGACAATTCCACCTTTTTAAGACTGCTACAAGCTCAACCTATGACCAAAGAAATCGTCATTGATTGTCAGCCCCCCTCACAATCAGAACTTATTAACTACTAACATGACTTAAACAGATATCAAGCCCAAACAAAGCCCAAAGCAGCGATGTTCGCGAAGAATACGTCCTGATTGTGGTTCAACCACTCCACTACGGAAAGACATCGCTGTCCGAAATGCCTTCTTAATCCTCCAGTTAAGGTGTGCAATAAGATAAACGTATAGGTCAAAACATAAGCATGAAATGACGCCTTAAGCTGCGAGAATCTCTGACTTGATATTCAGATAGCTTCAATAACACCTTCTTAAAACTAATTGGTACAAGACCTCCTCATTTAGCTATAAAGCTGCATAACCCCTGTGATAGGGAGACGTGACTGAACTCCTAAGGTGAGGGGGGAGGTATGTCCTCGGTTGAGATGGTCGGCGGCGGCACAGCCAATCATTGCGGCGTTATCGGTGCAGTACTTGAGGGGAGGGAATAGTACTCGTAAATTGCGATCGCTAGCAGCCACTTGTAAATGCTTTCTCAGTCCACTATTCGCCGCAACTCCACCCCCGACGGCAATAGTGTTCAGACCGTAGTCTAAGGCACAGGCGATCGCTTTTTTTGTGAGCGATCGCGCTACAGTCTCCTGAAAGCTGGCGGCAATATCATTCACGGGTAGCTCAGATGTATCTGATTCTAGTTTTTGTACCAACCGCAGCACGGCTGTCTTCAAGCCACTAAAACTAGAGTCATAAGGATGATAGCCGCCACCAGGAATAGAAACCTTGCCCTCTGGTAACGGAAAGGCTTGGGAATTGCCCTCTCTGGCTAACTTATCAATAACGGGTCCACCAGGATAGCCCAACTTCAACAACCGCGCTACCTTATCAAAAGCTTCACCCGCTGCATCATCGCGGGTTTCTCCTAGTATTTCGTAGTGACCGCAGTCTTTGACGTAAATTAAGCTGGTATGACCACCTGACACAAGCAAACACAGGAAAGGCGGCTCTAATTCTGGTTCACTGAGATAGCTGGCGTAAATATGACCCTCAAGATGATGGACGCCAAGAAATGGCTTTTGGTGGACAATGGCAAGAGTTTTCGCTGCTGTTAAACCTACTAACAGTGCCCCCACTAATCCAGGAGCGCAGGTAGCCGCAATTCCGTCGATGGCTCCCCAATCCAGTTGAGCCTCAATGAGGGCTTGGGCGATCGCGTCATTAATCGTTTCTACATGGGAGCGCGACGCCACTTCCGGCACCACACCGCCATACTGCCGATGAACTGAAATTTGAGAGGCAACAATACTACTACAACAAGTGCGATTTTTAACAATCGCCACCGCTGTTTCATCACAACTTGTTTCTATTGCTAATACGCAAGCCATTTGCCAATGATTTTATAAAAAATCTACTTTTAGTTTGAGTTAGTTAAACTTTACTAGGTTAACGGCTCAGAGTAAGATTGCTTGGGTGTACGAATAATTTCATCTTTGTTTTGTACACTAAACTTTTTGTTTTGTAACAAAAGGAAATATTTCATGAGACGATTGTTAGCTCTGTTTTTTGCCGTTACTCTGTGGTTTAGCTGTGCAATCCCTGCCTCAGCTGATGTAGCTGGGCTGGTACCCTGCAAAGAATCTAAGGCTTTTCAGCAACGAGCTGCTGATGCCAAAAATACCGTTGGCGATCCTAATTCAGGGAAAGACCGATTTGAGCGTTATTCTAACTACCTTTGCGGACCAGAGGGTTTACCTCACTTAGTCGCAGATGGTAGCCTCAGCCATGCCGATGAATTTATTATTCCCGGCTTAATATTTCTCTATATCGCCGGTTGGATTGGTTGGGTTGGTCGGACTTATCTGATATCTGTCAGAAAAGAACCTAATCCAGAAATGAGAGAAATCATGATTGATGTGCCCCGTGCGCTCCCGATCATGTTAAGTGGCTTCACTTGGCCCTTAGCCGCCATCAGAGAAATACTTTCAGGTGAATTAGTTGCCAAGGAAGAAGAGATTCCCGTTTCACCTCGTTAGTCATCTTTAACTTATTTACTGTTTTTGGGAGGATAGTTCATGGCAAAACAAAATGATTTCGTTTCGTGGCTTTCCCTAGCACCAGTTCTGCTGATTCTCTTTCTATCAGCTCATGCGGTACTGTTGATTGCGATTAATACCGTTTATCCAGACGCGCTAAGTTGGCCTTTCTAAAGTCTGGAGTAGCTGTTAAAGAAAGTCATTCTTTGAAAGTTTCCAGATAAGTTATAACAAATAAACCTGCGATCGCTTCTTGGTTATCGCGGGTTTATTTGTTATACAACTATCCTAAAAAGTGAGTCGGTAAATATTAGAGAAATTAATCGAATCATTGGATTTGCGATCGCGATCGCCTTTATGCTGAAATTAATGAATTGCGGATAAGGGGAGACTGAAGAATTCATGAAACGTTTGGCACTGCTGAGTGTGTCTGACAAGACAGGGCTAATCGACTTCGCCCGTCAGTTAGTTGAGGAATTTGAATTTGATTTAATCAGCAGTGGTGGAACGGCAAAAGCACTGCAAGCCGCAGGATTGCCAGTCACGAAAGTCTCTGATTACACGGGTTCTCCTGAAATATTAGGCGGACGAGTCAAAACACTACATCCTCGAATTCATGGCGGCATCCTAGGGCGTCGGAACTTACCGCAGGATGTGGCGGAGATGGAAGCGCACCAAATCCGTCCAATTGATTTGGTCGTTGTCAATCTGTATCCTTTTGAACAAACTATCGCTCGCCCGCATGTCACTGAAGAAGACGCGATCGAGCAGATTGACATCGGTGGTCCCGCTATGCTGAGAGCATCTGCCAAGAATTTCGCTAATCTAACAGTATTGTGCAATCCCGGTAACTATAACGACTACTTGCGGGAGTTGCGACAGAATGGAGGGGAAGCACCCTTGAACTTCCGGAGAGTATGCGCTCAGAGGGCATTTTCGCATACAGCCGCTTACGATCAGGCGATCACTACCTACCTCAGCGATGAATCCCTATCGACAACAAGTCCCGGACAACCGCTACCTCCCCCTCAATTTGCACTGTCAGGGCAGCGTTTGCAATCCCTGCGTTACGGAGAAAATCCCCATCAATCGGCAGCTTGGTATCAAGTTGGGGCTGTAGCAACGGGCTGGGCGGGGGCGACAATCCTCCAAGGCAAAGAACTCAGTTACAACAATTTGGTGGATTTAGAAGCCGCACGGCTGATTATTGCTGAATTTACCGATACCCCAGCAGCAGCTATTCTCAAACATACAAACCCCTGTGGTGTTGCTGTAGGAACAACCCTTGTAGAGGCTTATCAAAAAGCGTTCCAAGCGGATTCTACTTCTGCTTTTGGGGGAATTGTTGCCTTAAATCAGGAGATTGATCCACTTACCGCAACAGAACTAACCAAGACATTTTTAGAATGTGTTGTGGCACCCGCTTGTGAGACAGAAGCACAAGAAATCCTGGCATCTAAATCAAAAGTGCGCGTTTTAGTTTTGCCAGATTTCAGCCATGGGCCGCAGCAAACAGTAAAAGCGATCGCCGGTGGTTTTTTAGTGCAAGCGGCTGACAATGTTATTGCCACCCCAGATCAGTGGCAGGTAGTGACACAAAAGCAACCAACGCCGGAGCAATTGGAAGAATTACTATTTGCTTGGAAGGTTTGCAAGCACGTCAAATCGAATGCTATTGTCGTGACACGCGATCGCACAACTTTAGGTGTGGGTGCTGGTCAAATGAATCGCGTTGGTTCGGTAAAAATTGCTTTAGAACAAGCCGGGGAAAAATCTCAGGGTGCAACGCTTGCCAGTGATGGATTCTTCCCCTTCGATGATTCAGTCCGAACCGCTGCTGCGGCTGGAATTGTTGCCATAGTTCAACCTGGTGGTAGTCTGCGCGATAAAGATTCTATACAAGCTGCGAATGAACTGGGTTTAGTTATGGTATTCACTGGCATTCGTCACTTTTTGCATTAAGAGAACGCAAGAAATGGTTTGGGCATTGCTCGTTATTCCCTTAGTAGTTGCATTATTAATCGGATATGCAATTACTCGCTCAAAGGTTGGTCAGGAAGCAGCTTTAAGAAATCTGCTTTCTACCACTGGGTTCCTCGTATCGATCTTTGCCCTCATTTGTGCCCTGCTGTTTCTGCCACAACCTTGGAGAGATTACGCCTTATCCGGTTTATTTATTGCCTTTTCAATAATTCCCTGGCTGATCATCCTTAATTGGCCGCGACGCAAAAAACGTGCTGGTTATCTACTGTGGAAACTAGGCTGGCCCTCAACCCACAGATATCTATTCGTAACCAGTGGAATTTTTTTAATAAATGCAGTTGTGCAAACTATCCTGTTTGTAGGCTTAGTTAGAAAAGGATTTTCTGAAAGTTCTAGCTCTCCAGAATATTACATATCTCAGGTAATTTTGTACTGGTCAATGGCAATTTCTTTTCTCTGGATGGGATTTAGCAAGCTAGAACTTAGGGAAAACGGAATTTACTTCAAGTTTGGATTGATTGAGTGGAAGCAAATCGCTTCCTATAAATGGGAGGGAGAGAAAGGTAACACTCTCTCGCTTTGGATAAAACACCCTTTGCCCTTCTTTCAAACCAGAAGTTGGCAGATTCCTGTAGGTCTTAAAAATCCCGTTGAGCGCATCATCATTCAGAATATGCCCCTTAAGGATAAGGTAGAAACTTAGGTTTTAGGTGTTAGCCTGCGCCTAAAACCTAATATTACTGTGCAATTTTACGCATATAAGTACTCCACAACTGAGCAGCTTGACCACTACTGCCACTAGTCGGTGTAGGGTTATCATTGCCCAACCAGATACCAGTGACCAACTGACGGTTGGGAATATAGCCAATGAACCAGAGGTCAACGTTATCATTAGTCGTGCCAGTCTTACCCACTTCTCCTAATCCTAGAGCCGCTGCTCGACCTGTACCGCCTTGCACGACCCCTTGAAGCATTTCAGTCATAGTGTCTGCTACATTGGGTTGCAACACTCGCCGATTCATCCCTGTGTCCTCTTTGGCGGAGTAAATCACGCGGCAGGTTTGGGGATTTTTATAATCCTTGCAATTACTGCTGTCAAGAATCCGCTTAATGGCATGAGGACGGTTCAAGACGCCGCGATTTGCCAATGCTCCGAAAGCACCCGTCATCTCCAAGACAGTAGTTTCGCTTTGACCGAGTACCAGACCAGGTGTAACGGTCAGTTTAGAGGTGATACCTAGCCGTCGTGCCATCTGCACTACACTATCTAGACCGATATCCTGGGCAACTCTGAGGGCGATCGCATTTTCCGACAGCGCAATCCCCGTGTACATACTCACGTTGCCTGCACCCGCACGTTCGCAACCACTATAGCTTTGACCTTGCCAAGTTAGGGGAGCGCAAGAATAGGCACTTCCTGGCGGAATACCTTTATCAATTGCGGCGGTATAAGTAAAGATTTTGAACGTAGACCCTGGCTGTCGCAGCGCTTGATTAGCACGATTGAACTGGCTTTGTTGATAGTCTGCACCACCAACCAAGGCAAGGATTTCACCAGTGGTGCTATCGAGGGTAACCAATGCTCCTTGAGAGTATCCGTAGCTGGCTCCATCATTATTCACCGAATTTCGTAAAGCTTCTTCTGCCTGTGCCTGTGCCTTAAGATTCAGACCCGTTTCGACAATAAAGTTTCCCTCTTGAGCCAAATCATCTCCCAGTAAGGTACGAAGTTCATCGAAGACGTAGCTGTAGTAGTAGGGAGCTTTGGTGCTGGAGAGGAACTCACGAGCTTTGGGGCTGACTTCAATCCGCGATCGCCTTGCGTCGTTGGCTTGCTGCTCGTTAATCATCCCTAGCGATCGCATCCGAGTAATCACGCGATTGCGTAATTGCAAGGCTCTATTATAATTCTGAATCGGGTTATAGAGATTGGGTGCTGGCAAAATCGCTACCAGCGTTGCCGCCTCTGAGATGCTTAAATTTGTCGCTGATTTATCAAAATAAAACTGAGCGGCATCCTCAAACCCATAAGCCTCAATCCCCAAGTAGACACGGTTTAAATAAGTTCTTAAAATCTCATCCTTACTGTAGAACGTCTCTAGCTTCAGGGCGACAACAGCCTCCCGTAGTTTTCTCCCAGAACTATCGAGCCGCCCCACATATCCGGGAAACAAACTCCGCGCTACCTGTTGCGTTAAAGTACTAGCGCCTTGACTAATCTTCCCTCCTCTGAAATTCGTCACCAACGCCCGCAATATTCCATAGGGGTCTACCCCAAAATGCCAGTAAAAGCGGCTGTCTTCAGAAGCAATCAGCGCCTTTGGCAGGTAGGGAGAAAAATCCGATAATCGATTGAGTTCCCTGTGAGCGGTGGTTCGAGGTTGCCGCAAGGGTGTTTCTTCACTCGAATAGACGACCACTGGTCCCTGGACGCCTAGTGGCAAGGGTCGCACTGGCACTTTTAGTGACTCAAGAGCGATCACCAATACCACTAAACCTATTAATCCCCCCAGTCCATAAAGACCGTAACGAATCCCTTTGATATACACGGGCGGTGGATTGTGATACTGAAGTCGCACCGCCGCTGCCAGTTCCGGTGGACCAATTGTGAGGACATCCCCATGACGTAGAACCAGGGAATCAAGTCGGCGTTTCCCCCGGTACATCCCGTTAGTAGAGTTTTCATCTTTGATGATAAAGTTTGTCCGACGCCGACCGTAGCGTTCTAACGACAGATGCACCTGACTGACTACTGGGTTGCGCACAACGATGTCACAGGACTTGGAACTGCGTCCCAGTAAATATCGGTCTCCCAATAAGGGATAGGTCTCGGCTTTATCTGCACCAGCGTCTTGCACCCAGAGTTCTGGGACTCTAGCATTAGGCTTGAGCGCTAGTGCCTGAAAGTTAACTTTCGCGTGAATTGTTTGTACTGCCTGAGTTAATTGACCAAGCAGTGTTTTCGGCGGTTGGGGGGACTGGGGGGAACTCATTTTTTAGTGATGAGCTGTCGGCGGTGTAGCTCTTGAATTATTCTACTCGCAACCTTTGTGAAGGCGTTGTTAGCTGGACACAGATAGTTTATGAAAAGACTTTACCAAAAGGCTTTTAGTTTCACTACCCTACACCATGCGTCAGATAATACGAAAAAGCTATTGCCGCCCCACTACTGATGAAAAGTGACTTCGATACGATTCCTGAAAACCCGTTTCTTAATTTCAAGGCTCGCAACCTGTTGTTTGGAGGTTTTTTATTATCTGTGGCAATCGGCTTGGCTCTTGATCTGATATCTAGCTTTAGCAGCTTCAATTCTGACGATCCAGTTTTTGGGCCACTGATCTACTGTCTCACGTTCCTATTGCTCTCTCTCTGGACTGTTCTACAATTACATCGCCAGCAAATCAAAGTTAAGCAGCTGATCGGTCATCTCCCTAATCACTATCCGTGGCTACCAACATTTGGTATTGTCATTTCCATATTGTTATTTTCACTGGGTTCGGGGCAGCTTTTCTATTATGCTTTGTCTTTTTCTAATCCCGCCTTAGTCGAGTGGCTACTCACACAAAAAACGTTTCTTTCAGGTTCAGAAACAGTTGCCCCTCTATTCCACAACTTACTTATAATTTTTACCTTTTTCATAGTGGCTCCCGTAACTGAAGAATTTATCTTCAGGGGAGTCCTCTTGCATAGATGGACGGCAAAATGGGGAGTTACGCCAGCGCTGTTAATTTCTGCTGTGTTATTTGGATTACTTCATGCCAATATTGTTGGGTTGTTTGTTTTCGGGTTAATGATGGCGCTGCTTTACCTGAAAACGCGAACCCTCATCGTGCCAATTATTTGCCATGCTTTGAATAACTTTGTGGCTGTCGGGCTAGAGTTAGCTTCGCAAAATTCTGATGCTACTGAAACGATTGATGTCTTGACCCAACTTCGCGCTTATTGGTGGGTTGGCATAGTATATATCGTTTTGTCGGCTCCCTGGCTGATTACTTTCAGTTACAAGAACTGGCCTAAGCAATCTTTGTTTTTGCCGTACTTTACAAACTCCGGGCAATAACAGCTTGTGTCTTTATTGTCGGTTCAGAGGAAAGAAATAACCCGGAAAATGGGAGGTGGGAGGTGGGAGATGGGAATTGGGAATTGGGAATTGGGAATTGGGAATTGGGAATTGGGAATTGGAAATACGTATCCCTTGGCTAAATCAGCGATCGCATAATTGTTATCTGCACGTCACGCTCTCGTCACATTCCTTCCATAAACTTATTATCTAGAGCAGAAATCAGTTTCATGTCTGCTCCTCACACCACTGAACGCCCTCTCTCATCTTCTACTAGATGAGGGAGGTTTTTTCTTGTAAAACGCCCGTCTGAAGAGTGTCAAGCCTCAAAAATTCTCTTGCACCTTACTGTAAGTTCACAAATTATTCACACTTGGTTGATACCTTATTACTCATAAGCCTTTGGACTAACGTATACCCCCTCAATGGGATGAGGGGGTACTTTTTTTGGCTACCGCTATTAGAGCCGAGTACAGCTGTCGATCACAACACTGTGCCAATTTCCTTTAAATGAACGCGAGTGAAGGGTTCACCTGCTCCAAGAGTGTACTGTTCGATCAAACCCTTGCGCCGGATTGATACGTTATCTCTTTCTTTAACCACTACAGTCGTGTCATCAAAGATGTCTCGTGTCAAGATCATCTCCGTTTCGGTGGGGTTATCCAAAACGACCATGTTACTGCCGTAGTAAAACATTCCGTCCCTCTCCAAAACATCTTCCCCATACTCGGCAATTAACAGGTCAAGCTTGGGATTGCGCAGTAGGTTTTGGATATTGATGTTGTAATCTTTATTTAAGATTTTCTCGGAACGATTGACGAAGACGGCATCGCGACAGGCAGCGCCAATAGTCCAGTCGGGATGTTGCAGAAGAATATGGTCAATCGTTTCTTGGAGTTCTTGAACCGAAATGCGGTTGAAAGTAATGATGGGTATCCGCGCATCATCAGTGGACTCAAAGAAGGTTTCAATGATATGGGATGGCACATCGACGCTTTCACCCACCGCAGGTCTAAGATGCATTGAAATGCCGGGAGCGGAGTTAATTTCAATGATGCCAAAGTCGCCGGATTTCCAAGATTTTGTGAGACTTTGGGCAATTACATCAATGCCAAGGCAAGTTAGGTGGAAGTGTTGCGCGATGTCTTGCGCCAGGATGATATTGTCGGGGTGAACCAGGCGCGTTGCATCAATACTCAAGCCTCCAGCTGAGAGATTGGCGACTTTACGCAAATAAACGGTGCGGTCTTTTTCGATAATGCTGTCGATTGATAAGCCTTGTTCGTCCAAGAACCTTTCCATCGACTCATCACACTGAATCTTACCAAGTGGCGAGGTGGGGGTGTCAATGCGTGCTGGCTTACGATTTTCGCGCTCAATTAGCTCTGCAATTGTTGAGCGTCCATCACCTACAACTGAGGCAGGACGACGTTCTGTGGCGGCGACGAATCTACCATTGACACACAGTAGACGAAAATCTGACCCTTTAATGCTTTTTTCAACGATTATATCGGGACGTTGACCTTGTGCGATCGCATCTACAGCTCGCTTAAAGGCAAATTTTAGTTCCTCTGGGTTTTGTACATCAGCCGTCACCCCAATTCCTTTATGACCGCTCACAGGCTTAACGGCTACCGGATAGCCAATTCGGTCAGCTTCTGCCAAAGCCTCCTCTCGTGAAACAACAATACTCCCTTTCGGAACTGGGAAACCCAATGTACCTAAGAAAGCCTTGCAATCATCTTTGCGAGTGGTAAAGTCTGAATCTAGATGGCTATCAGAGTTAAAAGTTGTGGCTATGCCGCGAATCTGTTTTTTCCCATAGCCATATTGCATCAAGCCTTCTTCCCACAAATAAAAGGCGGGAATCTTTTTCTCGACAGCTGTTCTAAACAGTGCGTAGACGGTGGGACCACCATAAACAGACCGCCTGAACATCTCTTGCAGGGTCTGGATTTGCTCCTCTAAGGCGAGTTCTTGATCTTGAGTAATCGCCTCAAACCAGTCCCAAACGGCGTAAACTACTGAGCGTTTTGTACGAGCATGGAGCGCTTGAACGCTAATTCTTACATAATCTTTGTAAGGTTTTAGACTCCAGTGATTCAGGTGCAGATCCATCTCAAGTTTTCCGAATTCTGCCACCGTCCGAGCGAACAGATGACCATAGGATTCGTAAGTCTCGTCTTTTAAGTGTGGGTAACGCTGACTGATGACCGACACGTAATCCTCAAGCGGACGAGGAGCTAAATGCCCAGTAAAAGCGAAATCGAATACTAGCGCCGCCGTATCTAAATAGGGGTTTGGACCAATGTAATACCTGATGTTGAAAATATCAAAAGCATCAGTCTTTCTAGCATTGATGCGCAGGGCAGCAGTGCTTTTGTCCAAAACCATTGAGTCTCCTTGAACCATTAACTCTCTCCGTATGGCTAAACGCC
>DATNQT010000690.1:0-9221 GCA_036703885.1 Candidatus Sericytochromatia bacterium | reverse complement strand
TAGAAGAAGCGGCAAAACAGTTTAGCTTTGAGCGCGTCAACAAGGCAGGGGCAAAGTTTGATTGGGCGAAGCTGGATTGGTTGAACGGTCAATATCTCCACGAAATGCCAGCCCCCAAGCTAGTAGAGTTATTGATTCCGTATTGGAAAGATGCTGGGTTGGAATTTGACCCAGTAGGCGATCGCACTTGGTTAGAACAGATGGCGACTGTGATTGGCCCAAGCTTGGCTCGCTTACCGGAAGCGATAGACATGACCCGGATGTTCTTTACCGAGACTGTGGCGTTCAGTGCTGAGGCAGCTGATCAAATGAAAAAAGAGGGTGTTGCTGAAGTTGTGCAAGCAGTCCTTGACGCCCTTAGCAACTACTCTAAGCTAACTTCAGATCAGGCTCAGGAGATTATTAAACAGGTGACAAGTGAGAAGAAGGTAAAGAAAGGATTGGTAATGCGATCGCTTCGGGCTGCCCTGACAGGCGATGTCCACGGTCCTGACCTGATTGAATCTTGGGTACTTCTGCACCAGAAGGGAATCGACAAAATCCGCTTACAGCAGGCACTGACTCAGGCGGCATAACAGGAGAAAAGACTAGTTTTAGGCTTGGAGTAAAGGGCAAGCGGAACACTATTATCAATTTCCCCGTCACTGCTAACGTTAAAGCCGTTAAAATCCGAGAGAAACGCGCCGTTTATAGCCGTTAGGATACTACAAGTCAGTGTTGCAGCAAGGGACAAAATTTCTGGGGATGTTGAATTGGGTAAGTGCGATGGGCGTTACGCTACACTTGGCGAACGCGATTGCACTTACTGGTGGATTGGCGATCGCTGTCTTAGCGCAAGCCCAAGTAGCTCAATCTCAGACAATATTCGAGAACGTCACAGTTGGACCCAAATTTTCTCCCGACCCGATGACCATTCGGGGGATCAGTGGCGGTTCTGTACCAGCAAGCACTGTTGCGACTCGTAAAGACACGCCAACTGGTCCCTGTGTCGGTTTTGTGGATGAACCCCCCGACCACACCATCGTTTTAACAGCTTTCTTCAACTATCTGAGCCTAGTAGTAGAAAGCCCACAGGATACAACCATTGTCATTAGCGGTCCTGGCGGGACTTGGTGTAATGATGACTATCAAGGCAAAAACCCAGGAATTGCGGGTCAGTGGCAGGCTGGTACTTATCGAGTTTGGGTGGGTTCTTATGACCAAAATAACTACCACCCCTACATCATCAGAATGAGTAAAGTTCAGCTGCTCAATCCTGGTCCCTCTCGACGGTAACCCTTGGTTTATTCGTAAAGTATTCTTCTGGTTAAGCCATTGCTCGCACTATCCTAAAAATCCAACCATTCGCGCCACTGCTTTTTCCAAAATTGCTGGCTCATGGACTAAGGCAAACCGAACATATCCCTCTCCAGCTTTGCCAAAACCTGCGCCAGGGGAAGCGGCAACACCTGTCTTTTCTACCAATTGAGTACAGAATTGTATTGAATCGTTAACCCAAGGCTCCGGCAACTTTGCCCAAATATACATGGTTGCGGCTGGGGTAGGAACCTGCCAACCTATTTTCTGTAGGGCATTGATAAACGCATCCCGTCGCTGTCTGAAAACTTCTACGGATGCCTTAACGCCCTCTTGAGAACCAGTTAAAGCTGCGATCGCACCGTTTAAAATTCCTTGATACTGGTTGAAATCAACTGCCGCTTTCACCTGCCGTAATGCCCGAATTAACTGGGCATTGCCGATCGCATAACCTACCCGAAAGCCTCCCATATTGTAGGATTTAGAGAACGTAAAGAACTCAATCGATAGCTCTTTATCCGGGTCGGCTTGCAAAATCGAAGGAGCAGCAGTGTCTTCAAACACCAAGTCTACATAAGGGAAGTCATGAACCAAAACCAGGTCATGCTGACGGCAAAATGCGACGGCTTCTTGGAAAAAAGACAAAGGAGCGATCGCTGTTGTAGGGTTATGGGGATAGCTCAACACCATCATCCGTGCTTGGTTTAACACAGGCGTTGGAATTTCCTCAAATTTTGGCAAGAACCTATTTTCTGCCAGTAGAGGCATGGGATAGATCTGACCCCCCGCCAAGTAAACACCACCCGCATGAGAAGGATAACCGGGGTCTTGTAGCAGCGCAAAATCTCCTGGGTTCAGGATTGCTAACGGTAAATGAGCCGTGCCTTCTTGAGAACCAATCAGAGGCAATACCTCAGTTTCTGGATCAACTGGGATGCCAAATTTTTGAGTGTACCAGTCTGCCGCTGCCTGACGAAAAGCTTGAGTACCATGAAACAGTAAGTAGCCGTGAGTACTCTTGTCAGACAAAGACTCTCTAATCGCCGCTAAGACGTGTTCTGACGCGGGGAGGTCAGAAGACCCTAATGATAGGTCAATAATGTCTTGTCCAGAGGCTTTGGCTTTTGCCTTTGCCCGATCCATATCAGCAAACACATTGGCTTGCAGAGATTGTAAACGCTTGGCAAACTGCATTTTCGTTTGTTGTTTGTCGTTTGTTGTTTGTTGTTTTGTTAAGGCTTACTCACAACCAATAACTAACAACTAATGACCTGAAATTAGGTTTTTGTTATGACACGGGTGATAGGTGAGTTTCTAGCATACTTTCTATTTTCTGCTTGCCAATAGCTCCCTCATGAGATAAAGCTACTTCACCATTTTTAAATAAAAGTAGTGCTGGAACCCCTTCAATGTGATACTTACCTACGGTGTCGGGATTGGGATCGATTTCCATCTTGGTGACTTTTAAGCGATCGCTATAGGTATCCGCTGCCCAGTTTATGGAAGGCGATACCAGACGGCAAGGACCGCACCAAGATGCCCAAAAGTACACCAACACTGGCTGCTGTGCGTTTAAAACTTCGGTTTCAAACTCGGCATCTGTAATCGTAATAACGCTACTCACTTATACCCTCCGTCAAGACAATTGCTCTTGATTCGCCCACTCTCTATCTCAGTCCAGCTGCTCCAGACTTGATAAGCAAGTGTGCAAGTTTTTCTTTCACTCACATCTAATAGACTAAATCAGTCTGAGTCTTTGCTGGTGAGAGTTATTATTTATCTTTCTTAAGTTATATCAGTATCAAGTAATCTACCGATTTGATTGCTGACAACGAGGTTAAATCTGGCATCTATAGCTGTCGCCATACAGGTTAAGACAGATCTAACGGCTCAAACAACCACGTACCAGTAATAAACATAAAAGCCCTCTGCCCTCTGCCCTCTACCTTGGAGCCTTCTGCCTTTTGCTATAGCTCCATAACCTAAAGAATTAAGACCTAGATAGACCCTCTAATCCACTTTCAAGCCTGTGCCAGTTGGATTGATGTTGAGTTGTCTACCAAGGTCTTGAATTGCAAGAGGCGTTGTCGAATGATGCCGACACCTACATATTTTTGAGTTGCGATCGCAGCGATTCCAATTCGGCGTCAACCACTGCATCAGGTTGGGAGGATTTTGTCTCCCCACCCGCAGGCAAAACTGGCTGTGAGACAGATCCACCCGTCAACTGGGCTTTCATCGCCGCCAACTCATCATCAACATCACTGCCAGATTCCAGCTGGGCAAATTGCTGTTCTAAGTCATTACCCGTTAGCTCACCAATTGCCTGAGAACGTGCTTCCATCTCCAAGACTTTTTCTTCCATCCGCTCAAAAGCACCCATAGCACTGCTGGTGCCCAAACGCCCAACCGCGCCTTGTAGCTGCTCATTTGCCTTAGCAGCACTCACTCGTGCCTTGAGCATATCCTTCTTAGTCTTGGCTTCAGAAATCTTACTCTCCAAGGCAATCAGGTTCCGTTTCAGGGTATCCACCTGAGTTGACTGCTGATCTAGCTGATCTTTGAGTGTAGCTGCCGCTTCGGCATTTGCCTTCTTACGAGTCAGTGCTTCCCGCGCCAGGTTTTCATCCCCTTTTTGAAGGGCTAGCTGCGCCCGTTGCGTCCAGTTATTGGCTTCGGTTTGGTTTTTGTTATGTTGCTGCTCGGTACGTTTTTGAGTCGCAATTGCTCTGGCAACGGCTTGACGCAGTTGTACCAAGTCTTCTTGCATATCGGTAATGGCTTGTTCCAGAATCTTTTCTGGATCTTCAGCCTTGCTCACCATATCGTTCAGGTTGGCTCTGACGACTCTGCTAAGGCGATCAAATAATCCCATGACGCTATCTATCCTCTTGGAATGTACAAAGTAGGTGTAAAGCAGACTCTATTGCGTCCGCCTGCTTGAGTTGTGCTGAGGTGTAAGCAATAGACGCTCTCCCGACTCAAGTCTAAAGCGCTTCTTTGGTTCACTTCACTATACTCATGCCCAAGCCATCAAAGACAGGAGGCTTTTAATCCAGTTTAAAAACTTCTAGCTCAAAAGTGCCAGCTCATTGTCACCTTATCAAGGCTTATCGGTTTCTGATCGCAGTTTCTCAAGCTCCTCCTCAATTTCTGGATTTTTCACAGATGAAACCTGACTAGGCGGTAATTTTGCCGCTTCGGTATTTGTTGTCATGCTGGCTTTAAGTGCGGCTAGCTCGGAATCAATATCACCACCACCCTCAAGAGCGGCAAACTTTTTTTCCAACTCATTGCTTCCTAGCTCTTCGAGTGCCTCGGACTGAGCTTCGAGCTGCATTACTTTTTCTTCCATTCTCTCGAAAGCACCCATGGCACTGCCAGTACTAACATTGCCCAACATCTCCTGAATTTTTTGTGAGGCTTGAGCGGAGCGTGCCCTGGCAATGTACAAGTCTTTTTTCGTTTTGGCTTCCGAGATTTTACTCTCTAGCGTCCGCATATTTTCTTTGAGCTTGGTGACGACGCCGGATTGCTGCGACAACTGAGCTTCCATGGCTTGTGCCGTTTCTTGATAGGTCTTTCGTCGCGTCAGGGCTTCTCGCGCCAAGTTTTCGTCCCCTTTGGAGAGTGCTAGTTGAGCGCGGTTGTACCACTCATCGGCGGTAGATTGAGCCTGAGAGGCTTGTCGCTCGGTACGTTTTTGGGTAGCGATCGCTTGAGCCACAGCTTGCCGCAGTTGAATTAAATCCTGCTGCATATCCTCTACAGCTTGTTCCAGAATTTTCTCTGGATCTTCGGCGTTCCCCACCAAGCTGTTTAGGTTGGCGCGAATTACTCGCAGGATGCGATCGATCAATCCCATAGCAGCTCTCCATTCACATTGCAGGACAGGGAAATCATTAACATCATGGTATCTCAAAGTCAAGACCCAGCTTTAATTTCTAGCTTTTGCCGCCTCCAGATCGCTCATGAAGTTTTCTATCCCCTATCCCCCTACCTCATTAAGGACGATCAATCGAGGCAGAAATTCCCTGCCTTTGGAGTTCCTCAACCAATGTTTTCGCTTCAGATTCAGTCTTGAAGGCTCCCATCTGAATCCGGGCACCTTTTGGGAAGTCGCGGACATAGGCATCAGGAACAACTGTTCTTGCTTGCTCCAAGGCACTCTCACTACCGTAGTTAACCAGTACATAGTAGAAACCATCGGGTTGGGCGGCGGAGCTATTGGCAACTGGCGCTGAAGAGGAAGACGCTGGTGAATTCTTCTTCGCACTAGATTTACTAGATTTAGCAGATGTCGGTGATGACTTTGACTTAGCTGAGGCTGGACTAGAAGTGTTCGCTCGTGGTGCAGATGCCGCTGGCGCTGGTAAAGGGGCAACCTGGGGTAATCCTGCGGACGGAACTACTCCCGCCTGTGGAGAAGATTGTAAAAGTGCCGAAGATAAATCAGCAGAACGTCTTGGAAGAGCCGAATTCGGCACTACTGGCGGGGCTGCCATTGTTGCCCCATTAGGCAAAGCTGTTAATGGGGCAACCTGTGCTGGCGACGCTGATGGCTTTGGGGTGGCTTCTAAGCGACTGAGAGTGTTTAAATTCAAATCTACAAATTCATCAGACGCCAGATCGGGTCCATTCACTATGGGTGCATCATTCTTCGCCACAGGCGCTGCTATAGGGCTTTGAGCTACAGTTGGGGGCTTCGAGCCAAAGAATCGGTCAAGACCGAAAGCCTTGAGGGTGGCTGGATTATTCACGATGAAGGCAATAGTAGCGCTCGAAAGCAATAAGAGTAACATCAAACCAACGCTCAGTGGAGTCAGCAGCCTATCCGTAAAGCGCTTTTTAGGCGGAGCTATTGTTTCTTCTTCGGCTAAACTCCGCAGCAGTTGTTCCGATGATTCTAGATAATCATCTGGCTGCGCTTGGGCAGCGGCTACAGTTGCCAAATTGCCCCCATCTGCTGATTGAGGGTTCAGTGGCTTAGTAATGCTTGACTCAGGAGCTAAGTTGTTAGCAGCATTAGCTGGGGAAGGCACAACTCCCCCGGAATTCGGTTCAGAGGATGTTGCCAGTTGTGCCGTTTGACCGATTGGCTCAGGATTTGCGTCCTGGGCGGGTGTAGCCACGGATGTCGGGTTCACCATGAACAGGGGAAATGAGACTACTGGAGCAGTACTCATTCCCAAAGCGGGACGATGAGTTTGACCTCCTACCCGCTCAACGGAAATTAACTCAATCGGTTTGCGGATCTGATGACGACCCAAACCACGGGGCGACATTACTGGACGCCCTGCCCGTTGGCGTCGGTAGCGGGCTAATTCCTCTTCTAGCTGCACGTCAAGGCTACCCAGAGCCGCCTGTAAAACTGGGTTAATTGAGGCAGAAGAGTGAGTAGAGGACTCAACTGAGATGTTTTGGCTCATGAGGAGTACTTATAGTAGTGAGTTTTGAAGTTCAATTCTGGGAAAAGGTTTGTAGAGGTGACTCTCGCTGTCAGTTTATTACAGGGTTTTGGCTTTTGAGGCAATAGATTTAATGAATATAGAGCGAGGGGGAGATACTACACCTAGGTGATCAGTGGACTAGGATTCAATGATAGATGCGTTGTCATCTTTATGATTGCTCCGAAAAGAAAGGTCTTTGTTAGGGATGAGTACGGATGCTGAAATCTCTCAATCATATATTAGGTACGGTTGAAAATCAGCCGGAGTGGCAAGGACCCCAACAGTTTCAACGTCTGCTTAAAGTCTGGCCAGATGTTGTGGGAGCCACTGTGGCGCAGCAAACGCGACCCTATTCAATTTCTAGGGATGTACTTTATGTTGCCACTTCTAGCTCGGTTTGGGTTCAAGAACTAAAGTTTAAGCGCCATTTTATTTTGAAAAAGTTAAACGTGCAGTTTCCCAACCTACTGACTGACATTCGCTTTTCTACAACACAGTGGCAGAAAGATGTTTCTACAGGGAACTGGGGATTGAAATCTCCGTCTACTTTATGGCAAGAGCATCCCAGTCATGTTGTTGAGACAGCTTCTGCCTCCCCCCAGCCTCAAACGGCGAAACTCAAAGACGCCTACTCGACTTTTCAAAAGTGGGCTGAGGTTATGCAGGCGCGATCGCTTTCCTTACCCCTTTGTCCGCAATGTCAGTGTCCCACACCCCCCGGAGAACTCCAACGCTGGACTGTCTGTAGTTTGTGTGCTACCAAGCAGTGGAAAAGTTAGCTCTCCTCCGTCTTTGTGCCTCTCATCAAACAGCCTAAGTTCTCTAAACTGCCCCTAATTTGCTACCTCTGTACTCATTTGTGTTTAGGGAATCTCACAACGGAATGTTTACTAATTTTTTCAATGGTTGTCAACTAAATCGAGGATTGAAAGCTGATTATCGCACTACATTTTTGTATTTATTCGCACATCTACCTTGTCTTTTTGGCTTGATCCCCATAGCGTTTAAAGAGAAATCAGCCGACTTTATCAAGATATGCTTTGAGCTTGTGTCTTTTCTTTACACAGAATGTATCTATCTATAACAGAATACTAAAGAAAATATAAAAATAATATTAGGCTTGGGGATCGCTCCAACCTATACAGGCTCACTACTTGCTAGCTTTAAGAGGCTAAATTACTAAGTAGAAAATTGGGAGGTGGATAGGAAATGATTTTATTCCCAAAGAGAACTCTCATGAAGACATTGAATTTTCCAACTTCTGCCTGTCGGTATTGCCATCATTACTGCGTTGAGGGACGACGTGGGGGTATGTGTCAACAACTTGGCGTACCTGTGAGAGGTAGCTGGAAAGCCTGCTCTTTAGCATTACCACAGTTTGCGTCTTCTTGGGAGAGTATTGAAAAGATTTTGCAGGATGAGAAACTGATACTCAAAGAGGCAATTTGTGGAAATTCTTCCCTCAAAGACTCCGAGCCTGCTTCTGCTCAAGAAAAGACCTCTACACCTTCTGAAACGTTAGTGCTTGAAGCGGTACTTGTATAACCTCCCTTGATTACAAGCTCAGTAGGTAGTTGATCGATTATAGATTGCTGCCTTGATAATTCTACAGTATTCAGACAAATTAATGAATAAAAGTTGGAGGAGAATTTACAATTAATCAAGGCTTAAATTAAGAAAAACTGAATTTTTGACGAGATAAAAGATTAAATCCATTTATTGAACGGAAGCTCAAATAATTGTCATCATTGTTTATCGCACCTTGGTTTAAATAAGGTGCGATTTTTTTGCCCTACAGCAACTAACACAGAAAGTGCTGAATCTTCCTGGGGTTAACCCTTAGGGTAACCAAGGATATTGACGAAAATCGGGCGCTCGCTTTTCCAAAAAAGCCTGCTTCCCTTCCGCTCCTTCCTCGGTCATGTAATAAAGCAACGTGGCATTTCCAGCCAGTTCTTGTAAACCCGCTTGACCATCGCAGTCAGCGTTAAAGGCAGCTTTCAAACAACGAATAGCGATCGGACTATGAGCCAAAATTTCCTGTGCCCACTGGACACCTTCTGCTTCTAACTGTTCCACAGGCACAACACAATTAACTAAACCCATTTCCGAAGCCTGTTGCGCCGTGTACTGACGACAGAGAAACCAAATTTCTCGCGCTTTCTTCTGACCAACGACTCTGGCGAGATAGCTAGCGCCAAAGCCCCCATCGAAGCTGCCAACTTTCGGACCCGTTTGACCAAAAATGGCGTTATCAGCAGCAATGCTTAGGTCACAAATTAGGTGCAGGACGTGCCCGCCCCCGATCGCATATCCAGCCACCAAGGCAATTACCACCTTAGGCATCGAGCGAATTAGGCGCTGTAAATCCAGCACGTTTAAGCGAGGAACGCCGTCGTCTCCAACATAGCCAGCCTTACCCCGCACTCCTTGGTCACCTCCCGAACAGAAGGCATATTTACCATCAGTATGAGG
>DATNQT010000689.1:0-10082 GCA_036703885.1 Candidatus Sericytochromatia bacterium | reverse complement strand
AAAGTTTCTGAGCTGCTTCTTTACACTACTTAATCATAGCTTACCTGTTGGAAGTGTTCGGGTCTAGTTAATAATCCTCTTCTTCGTAATACTGTTCCCTTTGTCTTCCAGCCAACTGCCACAACACGGGTGCGATCGCTCCCCCAATTAGACCTAAACCCACACTAAATGCAAGTACAATACCCACTGGCAACTGAATTGTTTCAAAGTTTAGAAACTTCAGCGATATCGGCGTAATATTTTGAATGGATAGAATCGCGATCGCACATATCCAACCAGCCACAATTAAAGAAGTAACTAAATTAGCAAAATTTTTCATAGTTATTGGTTGTTTGTTATTGCTTATTTGTTGTTTGCTAATTTTGGTCTAGGACAGTGAAGTAACAAACAACAGACAGCGCCATTAAACTCCTACAGGTTTCAGCCTTTTTACCATCAGCTCTAGAATTTCAGTAATCGGTTCGTGCTTGGCTACAGAGTTGGTTTCCATATAGACGCGCATCAGAGGTTCGGTTCCCGATGGACGCAGCAGTATCCAGCTACCTTCTTCCAGATAGAGTTTAATACCATCTTTACGGCTGATTTCTTTGACTTTGATACCAGCAATGTCTGGGGGAGGATTTTTGGTGAAGGAGTCTAGAATTGCTACTTTATGAGCATCGTCTAAGTGTAAATCAAGACGCTTATTGTAAAGAAGACCTCCGGTTTCGGCGAGCGCTTCTTCCACTAATTGACTCAAGGGCTTCCCTTCATAAGCGATCGCTTCAGCAACCAGCATATTTGCCAGAATGCCATCTTTTTCCGGGATATGTCCGATAATGCTCAATCCACCCGATTCTTCGCCACCGATTAGTACGTCAGTTTCGCGCATTTTCTCACCGATGTACTTGAATCCTACAGGTGTCTCGTAAATTGGCAAACCGTACTTGAGGGCAAACTTATCCAGCAGATGCGTTGTGGCAACTGTCCGGACAATTGCACCAGTTTTGCCTTTATTTTTAATTAAGTGACGCGCCAGCAACAGCAGCACTGTGTTGGGAGTTAGGACGTTACCTCGTTCATCGACAATTGCAAAACGATCGCTATCGCCATCCGTTGCTAAACCTAAATCCGCGTTATCGCGTTTAACCGCCTCTACCAAGCCAATTAATTGCTCATCCTTTGGTTCCGGCATCCCGCCGCCAAACAAGACATCTCGACTCGTGTGGAAGTTTTGTGTCTGACAGCCGCAATGTACCAATACGGCATCTAGGTAGCCGCGAGACGTTGAATAGAGGGCATCGTACTTCACCTTGAGTTGGGCACTACGAATCCGCTCAACATCCAGCAGTGTGTAGATAAACTGCAAATAGTCAGATTTGGGGTCAAATGGAGAAATTTTGTCCGCATTCTTACCGCTAGGTGGCGCATCATCTGCCCCTTCAATATTGGCAACAATTGCATCCGTAATTTCTGGCGTCGCGGGTCCGGCATAGTCGGGGATGTACTTGATACCGCAGTAGGGGGCAGGGTTGTGACTTGCGGTAAACATCAACGCCCCAGCGGAGTTGAGGTGACGGGCGTTGTAAGCGATAGCAGGTGTCGGACAATCCCGTTCAGTGATTTTCACCGTCCAGCCCAAGTCTGCCAGAACTTCAGCAGCAGTGCGAGCAAACTGGTCAGCGAGAAATCGGGTATCGTAGGCAACTAAAACGGGACGGTCTTTAGAGTATGCTGCTTCTAGATAAGTTGCGATCGCCCGTGTTACCTTACAAACATTCGAGAAGGTAAAGTCATCAGCGATAATTCCCCGCCATCCATCAGTGCCAAACTGAATCTTTTTCACGCGGCTTGCTGCACTCATTGGATTACTTGCTCTCTCGTTCACCTCAATCTTAATCGAAGCGAATCCTCAAGAATTGAAATAACAACCCCTTTTCAGGTGTCATTTATACGATTCAAATGGTACATTAGCTGCAACAGGAATTTAATGAGTGAAAAGCTTGATAGCATAGCAGTGTTCGCGACACTGTCTGTGCGATCAAGCCACTGGGAGTACCATATTATCGGAGCTGTAAGCGATCGTGTTCCAGACTGAAACCCCAACCCTACACGCGGTTCAAGCTGAAGTTTCTCGTCTGCGAGAAGAGTTACAACTTAGAGACCAGCTAGTACAGCAGCTATCTCAAGAACTATTCCGCCTCGTCAAGGGCAATGCTAACTTCACGCCACCGCCGGAGGTTTCTGAACGTTATCAAACCCAGATGCGGGTGTTGCGAGAACAGCTGCAAGATGTCGAGCAGCAGGTAACGTTTTACCAGGAGCAGATTACAAGCCGTGATGGGGAAATCTATCAATTGCGGCAGTCGGTGCAGGAATTAACCGAGCGATCGCGAATGCTAGAACAGGTGGTACAGGAACTACCGCATATATATCGTCAGAAGTTTGCCGAACGCATGGCACCTGTTAGAGAGAAGGTGGCGATGTTACAACGGGAAAATCGGCAACTCCACGCTGAATTGCAAAGTGTCAGCTATCGCCTAGCCGTGAGAAGCCGCAATGTCACGCGAATTGATTTGCCCAGCTTCTCTCGTCCACGCGGTGGTCCCATTCCAACGTTTGGGAATGTCTAGGGTTTTCATCGTTGTCGATAGTCAGATTGAAGAGAGGGGAAAGTTAGTTGGCGCTTTCCCGACGATGATGCAAATGGTGAATGCAATTAAAGACGCGATTTCGTGGCATTCACCGACAACCGTTGCCGTAACAGCCATCTCTTCAACTGATTTGACAGACAGTTTACTTCATCCAAGCCAAGGCGAGAATTTAACAGCCGAGGACATTATCTGGTGTCCTCTAACTCTTGAAGTACCCAACGTTCTACAATTTCCCGCACGAAACATCTTCCAGGCTTGCCGCCAAGTGGAAAGCTTACGCCAACGAGTAGAACAAAACTTCAGCTATGCAACAGGTGACAGTAGTCAAGGATTAGAAAACTTATACTTGCCCGTGGTTCTAACTGCCAAAGGACCACTCTATGGGGAAGTGGTTAGCGAAGAAAAGACAACCCACACATATCAGCAACCTATAGATTTACCCGACAACCAGCGTCAGCCGCTTTACCATCTGGCTTACCAGTTACTGCGATCGCTATCAGCACCACCTGCGGTTTACTTATTACAGTTCGCATACAACGAGCAAGAGCTTGTCTTTGATCGCCTCATTCCTTTTCCTGATCTACCCGCGATCGCCAGTATAGGCGTCCAAGAACCCAATTTATTCACCTGCCACTGGCTTTGCTTAACAGGTCAACCTATCTCGGACTTGACAATATTTCCAAAAAGTGAATTAAAGGTTCTTGAGGATTAATTTGCATTGCTTGACCTAAATCTTGAATCGCTCCCTGAGAACATATGAACCTAAAAAAGATTAGTATTAGCCTGCTAACCCTAACCACTGTAGCGGCATTACCCATCTCTACCTCAGCTCAAGCGGTTAATCAAACAAAGATTTCTCAGTGCAACCAAATCATTGCGATCGCGAACCTTGCCGTAAAAGATACAAACGCGCTTACCAACAGAGAACAGGCATCCTCTCCACGGGAGATGCTCAAAGCCGCTGAAGCTATGGAATCTGCTGCTCGCCAACTTGAAACTCTTTCAATCACAGACCAAAGATTACAAAGCTATCGATTGCGGTATGTGAATATATATAGGCAAACTGGCAGCGCCACTCGTGATTTTATTACGGCTTACGAGCGACGCGATCCAGATGAAGCAAGGACAGCCCTTCAAGCATTACAAATCGCTACTAGTCCAGAAAAACAACTGGTAGCGGAGATAAACAATTACTGTAGGACGTAATCAAAGCTTAGGGTAATTGGAACACAGCTTAAGATAGATGAGTGTGCAGTTGAGTTTCCGTTATATGAGCTACTGCCTAAATCTTCGCTGCCAGAAGCCCCAGAATCCTAATAATGCAAGGTTTTGCTCAACGTGTGGGTCGAGGTTGTTATTAGGCGATCGCTACCGTGCCCTAAAACCCATCAGTCAAGGCGGTATTGGTCGAACCTTTCTCGCCGTAGACGAACAGGATGCCTCTAAACCGCGCTGCATCATCAAACAATTTTCTCCAAAAAATCACGGCACTAACAATGCCGAGCAAGCGGCTGAATTATTCCGTCAAGAAGCAATTCGCCTACAAGAACTCGGACAACATCTTCAAATTCCTCAACTCCTCGCCTATTTTGAGTCAGATCATCAAGCGGGAACAGCTACGGCATCTGCCATAGTTCAAACCTTAATTGAGGGAGAAAGTTTAGCGCAGAAACTAGAAGCCGAAGGCGCGTTTAGCGAAACCGAGATTCGGCAACTCCTAGGAGAACTGCTGCCAGTATTGCAATTCGTCCACGAACGCGGCGTAATTCACCGAGATATCAACCCCGAAAATATCATCCGTCGCACCTTCCACCCTTACCAAGGAGGGGGTGAACTCGTTCTCGTCGATTTCAACGCCGCGAAGTTCACCTCAAAAACCGCCTTAGCAAAAACCGGAACCGTTATTGGTTCTGCTGCCTACACCTCTCAAGAGCAACTGATGGGTAAAGCGCTTCCCAGCAGCGATTTGTACAGTTTGGGGGTGACTTGCATTCATTTACTGACTCACATTCATCCCTTTGACTTGTTTAATAGTCTAGAAGGCGTCTGGGTTTGGCAAGATTACCTGACTAACCCAGTAAGTCCTCAGCTCAAGACTATCTTGAACAAAATGCTCGAAGGTACAGTAAGGCAACGCTACCAATCAGCCGCAGAAATCCTGAAGGACATTAAATCTGAAAAGACTATAGCAACGGAACCGATAACCTTTGTACAGCAAAGTTCTACCTTACCAACCATTGCCCAAAAATCTCGCATCCCAACTTGGACGTGTGTACGCACCCTTAAGGCGCATTTAAGTTCGATTAATTCAATGGCGTTTAGCCCGGATGGACAGATTCTTGCTAGTGGTAGTGCCGATCGCACTGTTAAACTCTGGAATCTAGATAGTAATGTACCCCTTTGCACACTCTCCGGGCATTCCAGTTTAATTGATGCCGTTGTCTTTAGTCCCGATGGACGCCTCCTTGCTAGTGGCAGTTGGGATCACACGATTAAACTTTGGGATATAGAAACAAGGGAATTAATTCACACTCTTAGCGATTCCGGCTGGATTAAATCTATTGCGATTAGTTCAGATGGAAAAACTCTTTTTAGTGGGAGTGCTGACAGAACTATTAAAATTTGGGATTTGGAGACGGGTAAGGTACAAAAAACTCTTTTGGGACATTCCAGTGCCGTTCATTCAGTTGCGATCGCTCCTGAAGGGCGAATTCTTGCTAGTGGCAGTGCCGACAAGACAATTAAACTCTGGAATTTGCATAGCGGTGAGGTAGAACTCACCCTCGATGGACATTCAGATGCAGTTAATTCACTTACCTTTAGTTCTAGCGGTCAAGTCTTGATTAGTGGCAGTGCCGACAAGACGATTAGACTGTGGCATTTAGAGAGTGGGAAGTTACTACATACCTTAAGCCTGCATTCAGAGGCAGTCAATTCTGTTGCTATCAACGTTGACGGTAATCTTCTATGCAGTGGCAGTGATGATAAGACGATTAAAATCTGGCGTCCTGATAGTGGTGAACTACTATATACCCTCTCAGAGCATTCAGCTAGCGTGACTTGTGTGGCGATCGCGAACCACTGCTGCAAGCAGCAGCTCGCTTCTAAAGCTACTGCATCTCATTTAACGATTGCGAGTGGTTCTCAGGACAAAACGATTAAAATTTGGCAGTTTGAGTAATTGTCCGCTGTTAAATTCACTCCTTTGAGATCAATTTTTCCCAAATAATCTTGAGGGTTCTTTTCCTATGCAGCACTTAGCACCTTCAGGCTATCCCAACGCTTGGGTAAGATCGTCAATCAAATCTTCTGCGTGTTCCAAACCAACAGACATCCGCAGCAGATTTTCCGGAGTTTTTGTTCCTTGCCCTTCGATTGAAGCTCGATGTTCGATTAAACTTTCGACACCCCCCAAACTGGTTGCCCGTGTGAAAACTTTCACCTTCCCAGTTACCGCAAAAGCCATCTCCCGTCCCCCTTTTACCTGGAACGAAAGCATTCCCCCAAATAGCTGCATCTGAGAAGCTGCTATTTCATGTCCTGGATGCTGTTTGAGTCCGGGATAATAAACTGCTTCAACATTGGGATGTTCGCTCAAAAACGTTGCAATCTTCAGGGCATTTTCTGAGTGCGCTCTCATGCGATAGGGCAAAGTCTGAATGCCCCGAAGGATTAACCAACTATCAAAGGGGGAAGCAACAGCACCACCTGCTGTGTGGATTTGCTGCACTCTCTTGAAGAAGTCATCTTCCACTTTGCTAACGGCTATCCCTCCTAAAACATCACTATGTCCACCAAGGTATTTAGTCGTGGAATGAATAACTAAGTCTGCGCCACTTTTTAACGGACTTTGCCCTATCGGTGATGCCCAAGTGTTATCGCAGACGCAGATTGCATTGGCTTGATGAGCAATCTCTGAAATCTTCCCAATATCAGTAATTTTGAGCATGGGATTGGAAGGCGTTTCTACCCAAATCAACTTGGTATTGGGTTGAACGGCTTGGCTTACTTCTGTGGGATTAGTCATATCCACGAAACTAACTTCTAAACCCCACTGACTAAAGATTTCTCGCAATAGAGAAGAGGTTCCAGAGTAAGCCTCTAATGGTGCAATAACATGAGTTCCAGGCGACAGCGCTTGGAATATAGTCATCGTGGCTGCTGAACCTGAAGAAAAGGCAGCAGCAGCAACTCCTCCCTCCAACTCACACAAACATTTTTCTAAAGCTTCCCGGTTGGGATTTTTGTCTCGAATGTAGCTATAGCCTTGAGGATAACTACCATCTGCCTCGCGCTCGAAGGTAGTAGAGAGATAAATCGGGGG
This sequence comes from Candidatus Sericytochromatia bacterium, assembly GCA_036703885.1. Classification (GTDB taxonomy): domain Bacteria; phylum Cyanobacteriota; class Cyanobacteriia; order Cyanobacteriales; family Coleofasciculaceae; genus CADCTM01. The sequence continues at coordinate 3,125 of DATNQT010000689.1, read as the reverse complement.
TGCAACGGCTCCTGTTGCTGGGTCGATGCGATGCCCTGCGTGTACTGCCAGTGTCTCAATCCTCATGGGCTATACTTTATACCATTTCTATTTCCGCTAGCTACAGATATACCCCCCCCAACCCCCCTTGCCAAGGGGGGAGTCAGACGACTATCTGTCGTAAATATTTAGAGAAGTGGTATTACTCAAGTCAAAATTAAGTAGAAAGCCTATCTAATAGGGTATGCATAGCCTCGTTAATTTTCCTGAAATTGTCTTGGTGCGATCGCATTTCATCAGGCTTCTGTATGTATTTCCCTTCAACAATCTCATCGGCACAGTTTTCGATCATTGCCTGGACACTGGCTTTTGTAGATTCCAGGTGGAATTGTAAACCAACAACTCTCTCACCATAGATGAACGCTTGATTCTGACACCCTTTACTCATTGCCATCCGAGTAGCTCCTTTGGGTAAGTCAAATGTATCTCCATGCCAGTGAAATACTGTAAATGGGTTCGGCAAGACGTTGAAAACTTTTGAGGATTTAGCTTGACTCGTCAGTTCGATAGGGAACCAGCCAATTTCTTTATCTGGGTTTGGAAATACTTTTGCACCTAAGACATCAGCAATTAACTGCGAACCTAAGCAAATTCCCAAGATAATTTTCTCATTTTCAATGGCTTGCTCTATGAACCGTTTCTCCTGAGTCAGCCAAGGATACTTGTTTTCCTCATAAATATTCATTGAGCCGCCCATAACTACGAGCAAATCAAAGTCTTCAGCGTTCGGTAAAGGCTCATCTTTATAGAATTGAGTAGATGATAGAGCATGACCTTTTGATTTTGCCCAGTGTTCAATACTAGCAAGTCCCTCAAAAGGAACGTGTTGCAAGTAGTGGATTTTCATTTACTTAGACCTGCTGTAATTCTTAACGTAAGAAGGCAGTACAATTCCTGGCTGTAGACGTGAGTCATCAATTGGTGCATCAGCGACTACGCGAAGCGGAATTTCACCTGCCCACACGGGAATAGAGTAATCAGCCTCATCATCAGAGGGTGGACCAGTACGTACCTTTGCCGACGCTTCAACCAGTGGCAAAGATAGTACTAGAGTTCCTGTAAGTTCGCTGCGACTCGGTTGGCGAACCTCTTCCCAGCGTCCAGGAACAACGTGTTCTGTAAAGGCATAAAGTGCTTCAAGCTTCTCTTCTGGATTGGACACAATTGAGGCTGTGCCAAATACGACAACTGACCTGTAGTTCATGGAGTGATGAAACGCCGATCGCGCCAGTACTAAACCATCAATTAAAGTTACAGTTATGCAGACTGGTATACCCTCCTGTAAGCTACGCAACATCCGGCTAGCTGGTGAACCGTGGATGTAGAGCTTATCTTCAACTCGTCCATAAGCGGTTGGAATCACAAAAGGCTGACCATCAACGACGAAGCCGACATGACACACCAACCCTTCATCCAGAATTTGGTAGACGGTTTCGCATTCATAGTTAGCTCGTTTGGGAATTCGCTTAAGAGTGGTTCGTTGTGTTGGTGTAAATGTTTCCATTGACTTTTACTTCAGGTTTCAACTTATTTGTGAAAAGCCCATAACCTACAAGATTGGCTATTTCAGGCTTAAAGGTGGTGTATTACTTCTACTGCTGTCAGGCATATTGCCAGATTAGTTACCAAACTGGACTTGTACAAGTGCCAATTTTGGATTAAAGTACCAGTCCACTTAATAACAAAAAATGGATTTTGTAATTACGCTCGATAGCAATGATGTTCTGCCATTGCACCGCCAACTGTATGAAGAGTTGCGTCGGTTGATTCTTTCAGGACGATTAGTGCCAGGACAGCGCCTGCCTTCCACAAGAAGACTGGCAAAGTCGCTCTTGATTTCCCGCGCTACAGTGACGCAAAGTTACGACCAGTTGCTCAGTGAAGGATACCTGCAAACTATTATCGGGTCGGGGACATATGTTTGCGATCGCCTACCCGATGACTTACTTGCAGCGGCAGTTCCCAAGGTGACGGCGGCAGAGGTACCAGCCAAACCGTCGGTGCAACTATCAGCTTATGGAGCTAATTTGCTCACTACTGACTATTTAACTCAGACTGGCGATACCAATTCGTCAAACCAAAAGGCGCTCATTAGCTTTAAGTATGGCTTACCCGCGCTTGATGAAATCCCCTTGAAGCAGTGGCGACAACTTCTCTCACGCCGTTGTCGAATAACAAATCGAGAAATGTTTGAATATGCGAGTGATTCTCAAGGATATCAGCCTTTACGAGAAGCGATCGCTCGTTATCTAGTACAGTCCCGCGCTGTACAATGTGAAGCGAACCAAGTGATTATTGTTAGCGGTTCGCAGCAAGCCCTTGACCTGATCGCTCGTGTTTTCATCGAGCAAGGCGATGAAGTTGCTATAGAAAATCCCGGTTATCTGGGTGCACGGCGGATTTTTCTGGCGAATGGAGCTAGATTATTACCTATTCCAGTTGATAAATCAGGAGTTGTGGTCGAGCGTTTGTCAGACTACAACGCGGCAAACATTAAACTCATTTACGTCACTCCCTCCCACCAATTTCCTACAGGTGCGGTATTGTCCTTAGCACGGCGTCTGGAGTTATTAGCATGGGCAACCCAGGTAGGAGCAATGATTATTGAGGATGATTACGACAGCGAGTTTCGCTATGAGGGACGCCCGATACCCGCATTGCAAGGGCTAGATCGGGGCAACTCGGTTCTTTATGTTGGAACCTTCTCTAAAGTGCTGTTTCCCGCATTACGTATCGGTTATCTGGTCGTACCAAAGACGTTAGTTCCTGTACTCACTCATGCTAAACGGCTTACTGACCGTCAATCAGCTTTATTAGAACAACAGGTCTTAACAGACTTTATTAATGAGGGCTACCTAGAACGTCATATTCGACGGATGCGGAATCTCTACGACCGACGGCGACAGACGCTGATGGACGCCTTAGTGCGTCATCTAGGTCAACGAGTAACAATTCTGGGTGAGAACGCTGGCATACATCTAATGGTACGCTTGCACACCCACCTCAGCGACAAGGAGATTGTCGCCAAGGCAGCGCAGCAAGGTGTGGAATTAGTTAATGCACAGCGATATTACATGGAAGGTACT
>DATNQT010000688.1:0-5774 GCA_036703885.1 Candidatus Sericytochromatia bacterium | reverse complement strand
CCTAGGGATACGCTCATCCGGTCGAAACGCCTGACCGGGATACCCGGAGAGAAAGCCGCCTCGATACGCCGTTTGGATAACTTGATAACCCCAGAAAGTGCGGGAGACATCAACGAAATCACTAGCAGGTTTTTGAGGCGTAGGGGAAAACGCTTTGGCAAGAATCGCCGCAAACTGAGCGCGAGTGACGGGATCGTTGGGGCGAAAACTTCCATCGGGAAATCCTGCGATCGCACCTAAACCCGTCAGTGCTTGAATGTAAGCTTGTGCCCAGTGACCTTGAATATCTGCAAAGTTTGTTCCTACCGACGCCGCCACAAAGTTTACAGGACCAATAATGCGTTTTTGGTCGATATCGTTACCGACAGCCGCTATCGTATTGCTACGAGTTGTGTTGTACAAATCGGCAGTAGCGTTATTGCGAACTCGGTTTTCACCTTGACTGTCTGTAGTGCCTAAATTCGGTTTAGCATCGCCTGTAGCTACGACACCATAGCGTTTATTGCTATCGATCTCGTTTTTCCGTATGACTGGAGCCGATGAACCGCTAGCCACAATCCCAACATCGTTTTGGATAATGCGATTGCCTGTAATCAACGGAGATGCTGTTTCAGTCAAGACAATACCCGTACCTGTATCCTGAATCAGGTTGTTACGAATTTCTCCGGTAGATTGACGAGCGATGGAAATACCATTTCCTTCATTTTTGGTGAAAATATTGTCTTCGATCTTGGCGTTACCAGTACCGGAGACAAAAACTCCCTCTCGCCTGCTGTTAGAAAAGGTATTGTTTCTGATGGCAGCATTCGTCGATTCGATCCAGACTCCCGTACCGCGAGTATTGGGGTTAGTGACAGTAATCCCACTAATTTCGCTGTTATTTTCAGCTCGGATCGTGATATTCTGACCCGCTGCGGTAGGACTACCGTATAACCCACCCCCAATAATTCCTGTCCTCTGACCTTTGGTTGCTACATCTCCACGCAGACTAACCCCCTCTTTCACAACCAGAGGAAAGACTTCACCTGTATCGCTTGTATAACTACCGGGAGCTAACTGAACAATTGTTCCCGATGAGGCTGAGGCGAGTGCATAGGCGATCGTGCGATGGGGTGCCGCCTCACTAGTACCAGCCCCAGCGGCGTCTGTACCCGTAGCCGGATTGACGTAAATGATCCTGGCACTAGCAGGCGTTTGTGCCAAGGGTATCCCTGACACTGTGTTTGACCGAGCAGGAAGCGTCATGCCAGTGACGCCTCCCAATAACACCAAAGCAGATAGAACAGACGCCTGAAGCGCTACTCTACTTGACGTTTGTTTGATAGAACTCACATTTGTTGGCGAGGAAGAATTCTGAAGAAAATCCTGATGTGTCATTGTTCTAAAAAGCACAGATAAATAGTCCACACTTTATGTTTTCAGGTTTTATCCTGATGGAGGAACTACAACTTCAGGAAACTAGACACAAAGTTTAACCAACTCTCTGACCAAAGAGGTTCAGTTATCCTCGGCAAAGATGTAGCGGTACAACTCGCTTGGGTCGGGTTCAGGACTTGACTCAGCAAATTTAACCGCATCATCGATGACATCCTGGACTTTACGCTCGATCGCTTTGAGTTCTTCTTCGTCTGCCAAATTTTGCTCGATCAGGTAGGATTTAAACTTTTTGATGGGGTCGCGAGCGAGCCAGTATTCCTTCTCTTCCTTAGAGCGCAGTTCGTCGGGGTCAGCCAGAGAGTGACCTCGGAAGCGGTAGGTGAGAGCTTCAATGAGGGTTGGTCCTTCTCCCGCACGGGCACGAGCGACCGCTTCTTGCGCCACTGCCCGCACTGCCAACACATCCATTCCATCCACTTCAACCCCAGCCATGCCAAACACACTGGCTTTCTTGTAAATCTCTGGCTGAGAGGTTGCCCGTTCGTGAGCCATCCCGATCGCCCATTTATTATTTTCTACAACAAACAGAATTGGCAGTTTCCATAACGCTGCCATATTCAAACATTCAAAAAACTGACCGTTATTACAAGCCCCATCGCCAAAAAAGCAAGCCGTTACTTGATCTGAACTCGCATCTCCTAACGCTTCTCGTCGATACTTGCTGGCGAACGCTGTCCCCGTCGCCACGGGAATTCCCTCAGCAATAAACGCATACCCTCCAAGCAACCGATGTTGAGCCGAGAACATATGCATCGAACCACCACGTCCTTTGCTACAACCCGTTTCTTTCCCAAACAACTCCGCCATTACCTCTCGTGCTGGAACCCCCGCACTCAAGGCATGAACGTGGTCGCGATAGGTGCTGCCCACATAATCCTCGTCTTGACGCATCGCCTTAATGACGCCCGTTGACACCGCTTCTTGACCGTTGTAGAGGTGGACAAAACCAAACATTTTGCCTCGGTAATACATCTCGGCACACTTATCCTCGAAAAACCGCCCCAGAATCATATCCTCGTAGAGGATGAATCCTTCTTCCTTGGTGATTTTAGTAGCTTCGACTTTAAAATCCGGTACAACTCGTTCCTGAACCATTGGTTTGTAGTATCCTTGCAACAACACTAAAATAAATTTTCTCTCAACACTTGTTCTGCTTTTTTCACAAAGCTAAGGTAAAGTTGAGCAAAGCTAAGTTGAGTCAAAGTAGCATCATCGGTTTAAAATCAAACTGTCTCATTGAATAGGATGCTCTGTAGACGTTGCTAAAATTACTAACATATGAAGGCAACTCTACCCAAGTGGCTGGGCAGCTGAACTCGTTCCTCAAAGGTAACAGTTCAACAGTTACAGCTCGTTTATTGAGAAGGCTATTGGCTACTATACGTTAATTCAGTTGCTCTGCGCTGGGGAAGTGAACCGTGCGAATTCCGCTCGATTACTACCGAATATTAGGACTACCGATTCAGGCGACTGCCGAACAGCGGAGTCAAGCTTATCGCGATCGCTCCTTGCAATTGCCGCGCCGGGAGTATTCGGAGGTGGCGATCGCCTCTCGCAAACAACTCCTTGACGAAGCCTACACGGTTCTCTCGGACCCCGAACAGTGCGCTGCCTATGATGCTAGCTTTCTTGCCAAAACCTACGAACAAGAACTAGATCAACAGGTAAGCTTACTTCAGACAGCCCCCGATAAAATCGATGCACCTATCGACCCAAACACCCCCAGCATCGAAATAAAACATGAAGAATTCGTTGGGGCATTGCTGATTCTTCAAGAACTTGGAGAGTACGAACTCGTAATAAAACTGGGGCAGCCTTATCTAGGAACGCGAGACAGCATTAGTTTAGATAAAGGTCTTCTCGGAGACCCTCAACTGGTTCGACCCGACATTGTTTTAACCCTAGCGCTTGCCTGCATGGAACTCGGTCGAGAGCAATGGCAGCAAGGTCAGTACGAAAATGCCGCGTCCTCCCTGGAAACAGGTCAAGAATTACTGCTGCGAGAGGGCTTATTCCCTTCAGTCCGAGGAGAAATCCAGGCAGACCTCTATAAGCTTCGCCCCTATCGCATCTTAGAATTGTTAGCCCTGCCGGAAGAAAACACTGGTGAACGGCATAATGGCTTGCGGCTGCTGCAAGAAATGCTCCAAGAGCGAATGGGCATTGATGGCACGGGTGACGACCAATCCGGCTTGAGCATTGATGACTTTCTCCGCTTTATTCAACAGTTGCGCGGCTATCTAACTGCCGCTGAACAGCAAACTCTATTTGAAACCGAATCTCGACGCCCCTCAGCCGTTGCTACTTATCTGGCGGTTTACGCCCTACTGGCACAAGGGTTCGCGCAAAGGCAGCCTGCTGCGATCGCCCGTGCCAAGCAGATGCTGATGCGCTTGGGTAGGCGTCAGGATGTTCATCTCGAACAAGCGGTTTGTGCCTTGCTCTTAGGTCAAACAGAAGAAGCCAGTAAGGCATTAGAACTGAGTCAAGAGTACGAACCGCTTGCCTTCATTCGCGAACATTCTCAAGGCGCTCCAGATTTATTGCCTGGATTGTGCCTTTATGGGGAGCGTTGGCTACAAAAGTCAGTGTTTCCTCATTTTCGAGACCTACGCACCCAGAAGGCATCGTTGAAAGAATACTTTGCTGACGAGCAGGTGCAAGCCTATTTAGAAAGTTTGCCAGAGCCAGCTGGGGAGAACCCCAACGAGTGGACGGTCGTGCAAGCTGATGAAACTCCCTACGCGACCACAAGCTCCTCAAGGAGCGCCAGAGAGCCAGTGACGTTTCGTCGGGAAGCCAACGGAAATATGGCTGGCACGGGACTATACACCCCAGTTGGAGGAGCAGTGGTTGGTGGTTCGCAGTGGGCGGTTGAACGAGAACCTGCGGTGGCAACCAGTCGCGCAACGGTAGGCGCGACCACTGAGCGATCTGCCTCCAATGTCGCAACTCTGCCTACAGCCCAACGGGTTTCCCGATCGCGCAATGGTGTTGCCGAGCCGACAGCGATCGCAGGCGAATCAAGTGTTACAGGCTTACCTAACGAATCTGCTGGGAAGTCCTCGCGCCGACAGCGCCAGCCTAAAGGCAGCTCGGCTCCTGGGACGGTTCCCGTGCAGGAGGGGGATTCTGTATCCACCTCATCCGTTGCTGGGGAGAGCCTGAAGCGTCTACCTCATGGTCGGAATCAGCGCTCAACAGAGCAATCTAAGTCTTCAGCAAAAGTCAGACGCCTGCTTTTACTCGCCATTGCCAGCGTTGTAGGGGTAGGAATCCTAGGTTTTATTGTGATTGGAACTCTGAGATGGGTTCAGAAAACTCTACAAGGGTCGTCAGCGCCAGCACTGGAAGAAGGGCAACCCCTTGTGCAGCTTGGACAGCCTCCTGTACCGATTCCTAAGGCAGGCAGTCAGATGATGGCTCCAGAAGGACCTTTAACGGAGGAAACGGCACAGCAAGCGATTCAATCATGGCTCTCCATTAAGTCGGTTGCTCTCGGACCGGAATACCAAATCGATCAATTTAACCAAATCCTAACTCAGCCAGCTCTGTCGTCTTGGCAGCAACGCGCTCAAGCGGCGAAACAAGACAACTCACATTGCGTCTACAAGCATGATGTTAAGGTGAATTCGGTTGAAACCAGTGCTGCTAATCCAGATCAAGCCAAGGTAGATGCAGCAGTGAATGAAGCGGCACAGTGCTATCAAGGCGGTCAGCTGAGTGAGTCGGCTTCCTATAATGACAACCTACGAGTCCAGTATGAATTAGTACGCACAGAAGGTCGGTGGTTGATCAAAAATATGGCTGTTGCCCAATAGCTAATGACTCACTGGTCACTGTCTTGATTAACAAGGTGTTAGGTAGTAGGGTGCTCGGCTTGGCTGAGAGCTAGAATTGCCCGAAATCCTCATCTTTCCCACTCAACGTCAGAGATTTCCCCTACAACCTACCACGGCTCGAGTGAGCTTCGCCGAACTCCTACGACCTAACACCAAGACACAGGGCTAGTGCGATTGCACCCTTAAGAATACAAATTTATTAACCTCCAGTTTGCGGTAGGGGCGACGTATGCGTCGCCCCTACTTTGGTATTTAGGTCTGTAGGTAGCGCAAGCTATGGCAAAGTGCTGAGTGTAAATCTAGTTGCTTCCAAGCTTTGAGCGATTAACACCCTCCCTAACTTATGTGACTACAGCTATAACTACTGTCATCTTGGAACCTTGAATAAATCCGATCCCAGCCCACTTAAAATGTCAAGAAAAGCTGACATTGCGATCCCCAGCTTGCCTGTAAATTCGTCAATTCTCCAGAAATCGGTTCATAAACCCCCTTGAC
>DATNQT010000687.1:0-1680 GCA_036703885.1 Candidatus Sericytochromatia bacterium | reverse complement strand
TGCGCCAGTTAGCAGTTGGCATCTTCGCTGGCGGAATGGTCTACGCCCCTTTGTGCCTGCTTGAAACACGCATTGCTCCGGTACTGCACTTGAGAGTTTACGGAAGGCATGCCAGTGAGGACTTTGGTCAAGCGATTCGTTACGGGGGATATAGACCAACTGTATTCCAGCCACACGGTCTTTGGGTGGGTCTGTGGATGATGGCAGCAACACTGATTGGGATTTGGCTGTGGAGAACTAAGGTCATAAAACAACTCAAGGGGATTCCCATCATAAGGCTTGTGGTTGTCTTAATAATCACGTTTATCTTGGTCAAATCTACTGGTGCCTACATCTATCTGGCAATAGGAACTGTCATCTTGTTTACTGCCGGGTGGCTTCGCAGTAAGATCCCAATATTACTTCTGATTGCGGCTCTATCGACTTACCTATACTTGGGAGCCACCGGGGCTTTGTATTCTATGCCTCAGGTTGTTTCCTTTGTGTCCAATGCTCAATCCAATCCTGAGAACGACCGTGCTGGATCGTTGGTGTTTAGAATTGTCAACGAAGAAATTCTATCGCAGAAGGCGCGGCAGAGGATGATTCTTGGGTGGGGTGACTCAGGAGGAAACCGTATCTACGATGAGCAAGGCAACGATATCTCAGTAACCGACAGCTTGTGGATTATTGCGTATGGTACACAGGGTGTAGTCGGCTTGATTAGTTTCACAGCATCGCTGTTCGCAGCTACTTTGGGCTTTTGCTTTTCCCGGTATTCGCCTAGTACGTGGTCTAGCCCTAAAGTCGCGCCAGTTGCTGCACTGGCATTGGTCTTAATCTTGTATATGCTGGACAGTGCCTTAAATGCTATGGTTTGCCCAGTTTTTATGCTGGCTTCTGGAGGAATATCAGGACTTGTGATGCAAGAGCCACAAACTAGTAAGGCAACAAGCGATCGCTCATCAATTCCCCAGCGTTCCTTAGTTCAACGAAGACAAAATTTGCAAAGTTGACCCCACATTCTGGCTTTTCAACTGTCACAGTCGATAATTGTGAACTTCTCGACAGGGGTGTTCAGGAAAGTAGATAGTATTGACCATTGGAGTTTGCCATTAAGTTATCACAGTTCGCCGTTGACAAAATTAAGCGCTCGCCCTCACCATCTCAAACACCTTTATCGAGAGCTACCTTCCCCAAGCCGAGGAAGGTAGCGAGGAGTAGAAAACGAGCAAAACACTACCTCGCCATCCTCACCATCGTTGCCATTATCTTTTTGCTACTTTAGGCTAAAGCAATCGCTATTCTTTCTACCAAACCTCAACGTTCCCTAACTTATTAAGGAACAAGCTTATTTTAATACTACCCCCTAGAAGTAGTAGAATTTCTTGCTTTTTTTGTAAAAACTAGTCAATTAGAAAATTTAAAGCTTTACTGTAATGTCTAATGACTTTAATTTGACTATACTACAATCTTTCCCAGCCATGAGGTTGCCCAACAATCGAGTTTTACTAACGCGAAAGTTTATGGAGGCAACCCTCAAATTTGCCGAGTTTTGGGCGGGTTCGATTACTGTGCTTATGGAAGAGACTAATGAAGAACCCGACGCTCTCGATCTACGAGTCTTCAACTTTGATGAATTATCTTTCAAGCTAGAACTAGTTTCCTTTGATGAAATTACCGCCGATAAACTCCGAAATC
>DATNQT010000686.1:0-13992 GCA_036703885.1 Candidatus Sericytochromatia bacterium | reverse complement strand
GGATATAACGGGACTGAAGAACTTGTGGCTATTCTACCTGACGGCATTTAAAAGTGCATACGCTACATCCCACCTCATTTATGGGTGGGATGTAGCTTGTGTCTCTGTAAGGTGTCAGAGGTTCAGATTCCCGACTTCTTTAAGGATACTGCTGGCGAATAGGGGGTATCACCCGCTGTTGAACCCAAATGTTGTAGAAGATGAGACTTTGAGCATAGAGCTTGAGTAAGGTGGTGAGCCTTGTAGGTGGAGAACGGTCATGCCAATGGAGACCGCAGGAACAGGAAGTTCAGCCGGTCAATGAAGATTGAGATTTAAAACAAATGATTAATTAAGGAACTGAAAATGTAATGCCGCCAAAGCGCTATGGCGAGTTTGAGCTTTAGCAATCTGATTGGATGAGGCAAAAAAACGACTTAAATTGATGGCACAAGCCGTGGCAACATTCTGTAAATGGGTTTTGGTCAGTCCCAAATATCGCGTTCGTCGTAAATCAAATCTACGCACAGCTTGGGAAATAGTACCCTCAATTCCCGCTCGACCTGCATAAGTTTGCTTAAATTCTGAGCAAAGTTGTTCTGTGCGACGTGCCGTAAGAGCCTGATACTCAGCCTGCGGTCTCAGCTTCAACTTTCTGGGGGCTTTAGCAGATGAAGTACAATGATTCCGAACAGGACAAGCCCCACAAGTATGACGGTCAAACACAACCTCAATCAAGGGATTTCCATGGCTGTCATGAGAGTTTCGCCATAACCGACTCAAATGCCCTTGAGGACATTGAACAATTTGCTGCTCCCAATCAATCATAAAAGTAGAGACATCAAAACCCGTTTGGGATTTGGCTTGCCAACTGGTATCAACAGCCACAGGACCAATCAGCGAAACTTGATAATCTTGATGGCTTTCAACCAACTGATAGGCATCAACATAAGCGGCATCGACCAAATGCTCATCTGGGAGCAGGTTTTTATCAGCTAACTTTTGATGAACAGTTGATGTCACTTTCCCATCTGGGGTGGTGGCAGGGGTTGTTTCTACATTTGTAATTAAATTCGGGTTTTTCTGCTCGCAAGTTTCGGTGAAGTGGACTTTATATCCTGTCCAATTCATCCCCCTTTTGCTACTATTTCTCGCCTCAATATCATAGGGGGATTCAATACAAATTGAATTCGGTGGTAAGCCGATAGAATCTGGACTTCGCCAAACCAATTGCTGATTGATAAATGTATACTGTTGTATCCACACACGCCTGAGGACTTCAACACTCCAGAGATATCGCAATTCTAATCCTTCATCCTTTATCCCCCAAACCTGGTCTAATAAATTATGCCCATCTAAACCGATTTGCTGCGCCATTTGTTCCCGCTCATTTTTCTTTTTCGGTAAGCGGTAATCGTCAAAACGCCAACGGTAACGCTCATACCACTCCTCACTAATGTTCTGCTTTAACCATTCAGGGGCAACTGTGGCAATTTCGTTGAGCGCTGCTCTTAAGGTCTCTCCTACCAACTCTAGACGATTGACTTGGCGGATTGCTGCTATCATTTGCGTCGAGTCTGTTCGTTGCTTTCCTCTTGATTTGAGCAGATTTTTTTCTTGAAAGCGCAACAGCATCACATCTAACAGTTTGTTCGCTAACCCCTGCTCACTTAATCGGTTCCGGAACTCACTCAATACGCTTGAGTCAAATCCTGAATCTGTTAAATCTAAACCCAGTACGTATTTCCAATCAATTCTACTGCGGACTGCATCTGCCGCTTGACTATCACTGAGTCCCTCAGCAAATTGCATTACGGTAATTAAGGCTAACCTGGCTGGCGATATGGCTGATTTTCCGCACCGTGCTGGGAATAACTCCAAAAAATCACTATCTTTATATATCGTTCCTAATTCGTCATGTATTTTCAGGTAAACATTTCCCTTCGGAAACGACGCACGCGCTACTCGTACCGTTTCTTGCGGGACTTCCCAATGATTTTTTGGATGCAGTGTCATACCCAGAAGATGTGGCTCACTCTACTGAGGGTATCTTCTTTCTCTTGGATGGCACGGCTCATGAGGGGTGATACCCCCTATTCGCCAGCGGTATCCTTCAAGAAGTCGGGGATCTGAACAGCCAAAGTTTGGAGCGATCGCAATTCTTTGCGCTTCATCCTTCCTCTCAGGAACCATCCATGTCAACTTAAACTCTGTTTCCCATCGCCTGACCCGCCAACCAAGCCGTTGTCCAAGCACTCTGAAAGTTAAACCCACCTGTAACGCCATCAATATCCAAGATTTCCCCAGCAAAGTAAAGTCCTGGGACTAAACGACTTTCCATCGTTTTGAAGTCCACTTCCTTAAGTTTTACACCGCCGCAGGTGACAAATTCTTCCTTGAAGACGCCTTTGCCTTTAATTAAGTAGTGTCCCTGAGTCAGTTCTTGGACTAGCTGGTTTAAGGCTTTTTTTGATACTTCTGCCCAGCGTTCTTCTGCACCAATGCCGACATGGGTAACGAGACTCATCCAAAGGCGCTTGGGAATAGAGATAGGGCAACTGGTAGCGATTTGGCGTTGGGGCAACTGGGACTTGACTGCCATCAGCAATTCCCGCAGATTGTCTTGATGGTGCTGAGGGAGCCAATTAACAAGTAAAGGCGTTTGATATTTATGCTCGTACAAGACTCTAGCACTCCAGGCAGAAAGCTTGAGAACCGCAGGACCACTAACTCCCCAGTGGGTAATTAGCAAAGGTCCAGTTTGTTCGATCGCACTTTTGCCAGCTTCCGGTAATCGAAGACGCACCTCATTGATACTTACCCCAGCTAAATCTTGTAAACGGGAGTCGGGAATATTAAAGGTGAAGAGGGAGGGAACGGGAAGTTCGACTGTGTGACCTAAATCTTTGAGCCAGCGATAGCCTTGAGGGTTGCTGCCAGTAGCAATCAGGATGCGATCGCACTTTATCACTTCACCCGTCTTCAACTCAATCTCAAATTCCTCTTGAGTGGGGAGTGGGGGAAGGTGTCGCCGGATGGACTTTACTGGAGTAGCCGTGCGGAGTTTTACTCCAGCGTCTTTAGCCGCATTAATCAGACAATTGACAATCGTTTCAGAATTATCGGTGATGGGAAACATCCGCCCATCCGTCTCGGTTTTGAGCTGAACGCCGCGAGACTCAAACCAGGCAACTGTATCCTTGGGCTGAAACCGACTGAAAGCACCCCGCAAGGCTCTACCACCTCTAGGGTAATATTGCACCAACTGTGCTGGCTCAAAACAGGCGTGGGTAACGTTGCAGCGTCCACCACCAGAAATGCGAACTTTAGATAAAGGTTGATGCCCAGCTTCTAATAAAGTGACTTGGGTATGGGGATAGGTCTGAGCACAGCTAACAGCCCCAAAAAAACCAGCAGCACCGCCGCCAATCACTACAACTCGTAGAGGGTTTAAAACCAAGAAATTACCCGATGTAACTACTCACGATTTCTATCTTAACGAGGCAGTTTGAGTTCAACGTCTATTGCAAGTGCTCTAAACAAAGCTTGCGGAAATCGTCGCCTCGATGTTCAAAGCTTTGGTATTGGTCGAAGCTGGCACAAGCCGGGGAAAGTAGTACAACGAGAGCATCATATTGTTGGGCAAGTTCAGCCGCCCTAGGTACAGCCTGTGCCATTGTTTCGACAATTTCATAACGGTCATAACCTACTTGCTTCAGGCGTTCAGCAAAGGTAGCGGCAGCATCACCGATCAGTAAGACAGCAGCGGCTTTGGCTTGAATTGTCTCAATCCAAGCCGTATCGTCACCCGCTTTTGCCTCGCCCCCTGCAATCAGAATAGTAGGATTGGCAACAGCGGCTAATCCTACTTGAGCGGCATCGTAGTTAGTAGCTTTGCTATCGTTGATGAAATCTATCCCCTGCCAGGTGATGATGTGTTCGAGGCGATGAGGGACACCAGAGAAATTAGCAATGGCTTGAGCGATCGCATCTTTCTCTATTCCAGCCAACCGTGCCACGGCTACAGCCATCAAAAGATTTTGCTGATTGTGTTCCCCTACCATCCGTAAAGACGACGCCTGCACAATTGGCTCATTTTGGAAAATTACCCAGCCATCTTCGATGTAGATTCCACGATTTGGATTGCCCAACAAATAATCTTTGCCTTTGACACTTGTCCAATAGGCGTCAGACCATTGTTCCATACCAACTTGGTGTAGGTATGGGTCATCGCCATTAAAGACTTGCAGATGCGATCGCTTGAGGAGATGCGCTTTGATCTTGTAGTAGTCCTCTAACGTCTTATGACGACTGAGGTGGTCGGGTGTAAAGGTTGTCCAGACCCCTATCTGAGGTGAAAGGTCGCGTGAAGATTCAATTTGGTAACTACTAACTTCCGCAATTACCCAGTTTGGGGGAGTGGGGTTTGAAGAGTTCTGATTTTTGATAGCCGATAACGCGACTTCGCAGGCAGCATAACCGATATTGCCACAGGCAGGGGCATAGAATCCAGCCGCTTGAAAAATTGCCGCAATTAATGCGGTGGTGGTGGTTTTGCCATTAGTACCCGTGATGGCAACCCAAGGAACCGATTGAAGATGTCGCCACGCCAGTTCCATTTCGCCAATTGTGTCGATGCCTCGGTTTCTGGCTGCCACCAACACGGGAATATCCCAAGGAACACCGGGACTAACCACAAGCAGCTTGGGTAAATTCGAGGCGTTTAAATCGAGGGAATGACCTAGCTGAACGGTAATTCCTTCAGCTAAGAGTGCCTGTTGTTGTTGGCGCAGTGAGTCGGAAGAGTTGCTATCGCTTAGTGTTACCTGCCAACCGTCTTGTGTGAGGAGTCGCGCCGCAGCGATTCCCGATCTTCCCAAACCAATCACCTGAGCATTGGGCATAAACTATATTGCAGAAGTCCCTGGTTTAGCATCCTTCATACTACTAGGGGACGATAAGATTGCCAATTACTAACCAAGAGCTTTTATATCTCTCGTTTGGCAGAGGCTATTTAAATTTGTTGTCTGTAAAGCTCTATAAAGCAGGTAGCGAGGGACTAGGGAAGTGTTGGAAGTAATTTCTGTTGATGAGCATAAAAAGTTTCAGCCGCTTGAGTGGGTTAAAGTGTATGGGGTTTTTTCTAGTCGCTGCGATCACATAATTACCTGCCAAGGATACCAGCTAGAAAAAGTACTAAAATGTTTACAACCGGAATGGTGGGATGACGTAATTCTGGAGCCAGTTGACGAGGAAGACAGTTAGTTACGTTGTAGGTTGTAGGTGTTAGGTGGTAGGTTTTAGGTGCAAGAGAATTCAATACTAAATCACAGGTATTAGGTAGTAGGTTTTAGAGAGTACCGATAAGATTTCCACCTACTACCTAACACCTAACACCTAACTTTTCACGATCGCTCCAAAATCAGCTAGTACGCGAGCATGATTGCGTAGTAAGCCTAGTAAATTTAACCGATTGCGACGGATTTCCAAATCGGAGTCCATCACCAAAACACTTTCAGCACCATCAAAGAAGGTACTAACGGTAGGAGCAATCTTTGCCAAGGCATCTACCAATTGTTGGTAATTGCGCTGTTTTTGAGCGGCTTGAGTTTGTGGGACGAGCTGTACTATGGCATCATAGAAAGCCTGTTCCGAGGTCTTTTGGAATAGTTCTGGACGGACAACGGTGGTTGGTTCCAACTGTTGCCGATCTAAATCGCCTTGAGCAGCTAGACGGGTAGAACGGTTAACCGTTTCGTAGATTTGGGCTAGCTTACCGTTATTGCGAATTTCTTGGAGGAATAAAGCGCGATCGCGTACATCCAGTAAATCTTGTAATGCTCGTTCTGTATACTCTAGGTCATTCTCTCCTAGTACCGCATTCACCAAATCGTAGTCAATGTTTCGTTCTTCTTGCAGTAGGGTACGGAGGCGCTGTAAGAAAAACTCCTCTAATGACTTCACAGGCGAATTCTTTCCTGGATAAGCAGCAACAAAATCTGCCGATATTTGCTCCAACAACTGCTGCAAATTAATAGAAAAATCAGCCGCCCAAGTAATATTAACAACAGCATTTGCCGCTCGACGCAAGGCAAAAGGGTCAGAGGAACCCGTGGGCAGCATTCCTAACCCAAAGATACTTACCAATGTATCAAGACGGTCAGCCAAACCCACAATTCGACCTGCAAGGCTTTGAGGGAGAGAATCCCCTGCTCCTTTGGGTAAATAATGTTCGAGAATTGCTGTTGCTACTGCCTCGGATTCTCCACTAGCGATCGCATATTTTTGCCCCATTACCCCTTGTAATTCTGGAAATTCGTAGACCATTTGGGTAACCAGGTCAGCTTTACACAGTAAAGCTGCTCGTACAATATCTGTACGCTCTGCTGCGGATACGGCGAGTTGGTCGCAGATTTGAGCAGCAATTTTTTCAAGGCGTCCTACTTTTTGGCGAACTGAACCCAACTCATCCTGAAATGTTACCTTTTCCAATTTGGGCAAGTAACTTTCTAGAGGCGACGCTAAGTCAGTTTTATAAAAATACTGACCGTCTGCTAATCTTGCCCGGATTACGCGCTCATTTCCAGCAGCGATGATGTCAGCTTTGGCCGGGTCGCCATTAGAAATTGTGATGAAATAGGGAAGTAATTCGCCTCCTATTTCATTTTTGAAGACTGGGAAGTAGCGCTGATGAGTTACCATCACTTCTGTGACTACTTCTGATGGCAGTTCCAAGAATTCTGGCTCAAATTTCCCAATAACTGCCGTGGGCCATTCCACTAAGTTAGTGACTTCTTCCCACAAATTCTCGTACATCGGGGTATTACCACCCAGTTTTTGAGCCGCGTCCTTAACGCCCTGCTGAATTTTACCCCGACGCTCATCGACTTGCACAGCGACGTAGGCAGAGTGGAGACACCGAACGTAATCAGTTGCCTGGGGAATCTCTACAAAAGATTGTGAGTGTAAAATCCGATGTCCGTAGGAAATGCGATCGCTCTTTATTATCTCCGAACCATTCACCAACTCGACTGGCAGCACCTCCCCATCCATCAACGCCACTATCCAGCGAATCGGTCGAGCAAACCTTGAGTCTCCATCCCCCCAACGCATGAACCGCTTGCCTTCCAGCCCGAAAATCCACTGCGGAATCAGTTCCGCGAGAATTTCTGCTGCCGGACGCCCTGCTGTTTTCTTTAGCGCAAAGACAAATGCCCCTTTATCGGTTTCTCTCACTTCCAGGGCATCCAATTCTACCCCCTGCTTCCGGGCAAACCCTGCTGCTGCTGGGGTCGGTTTGCCATCTTTAAACGCTGCTTGTGCTGGTGGCCCCTTGACTTCTTCTTCTCTGTCCGGTTGCTGCACTGGCAATCCTTCGATTAAAACCGCAAGGCGGCGCGGCGTTCCGTAAACCTCAATTCCCTCCGGTGTTAGAAATTGCTCGTCGAGGCTTTTGGGAAGGCGCGACTGCCATTGCTCGATCGCACTATCGACAAAATCTGCAGGTAATTCTTCTGTACCGACTTCTAATAAGAACGTAGGCATAGCAATCTATCAATGACTGATGTTACAGGCTAGTTTTCAACAGTTTACCGTGCTAAGAATCCTGACGAGTTCCATCCCCATTGAACTCTAGCCAGTGGCAGTCAAGACGGAACCATCAAGCTGTGGAATTGGCGCACTGAGGAAATCAGCCGCACCTTCACCGGGCATTCAGCAATTGTTTGGTCCGTCGCCTTCAGTCCGGATGGGCAGACTCTCGCCAGTAGCAGTCAAGACGGCACCATTAAGATTTGGCGGGTAACCCCCTAACTTCAGCGGTTGATGCTGATTTAGGGTGCGATCGCATCCATCTTACACACATTAGGACTTTTGCCTACTACTCAACTAGCTCTTTTAGTTTGTC
This sequence comes from Candidatus Sericytochromatia bacterium, assembly GCA_036703885.1. GTDB lineage: Bacteria > Cyanobacteriota > Cyanobacteriia > Cyanobacteriales > Coleofasciculaceae > CADCTM01. The sequence goes on along the minus strand of DATNQT010000686.1, from coordinate 6,107 downwards.
CAAGGAAAATTTTACAGAAAATTTATTAATTAGTTTTCCCTTTAATCGCTTTTCAAATAGCGCGTATCCCTTACTCTAGGAGTTTTCGGCGCTTTTCGACTCTCCTACAGCTAGCAACCTAACGATCCGGAACTTCCCTAAAAATCTCTGAAAAATGGGAAAGTTCCGGGAGATACTTATGAAACTTAAGACTAAGTTTATTTCAGGTTTTTTGGGTCTTGCATCGCTGGTAGCCGTATTGGGCATTATTAATATTCAAACAAAGAAAATTGTTGATGAACAGTTTAATAAAATTACTGAAAGTACAACTCGGCAACTGATTGCCTTAGACCAAGTCAAAGTTGATTCTGTTACCATAGCTTCTAAAGTATATGCTTATACAGTAACTCAAGCAGAATCCAGCTACATCACTCCTACAAACAAAGTAGCTTCAAAACTACAAGGAGATGGAAACCAAGAAAAAGAAGCGTTTAAAAAGTCTATAGAAAATCTAGATAAATCGTTAGAAAAATTTCAGAAGTTTGCCGATACTCCCCAAACGCAAGATGTTTATAAAAAACTTTTAGAGAGCAAAGTACAACTTACTACAGTTGGTCAAAAAATTATAGATTTAAAGGAAGCAAAACTGAAAGGAGAAAACATTCTCCTCCAAAAGCAAGAGTTTGAGCAAGCCGAAGAAAAATTTCTAGAGATAATCGATCAGGCGATCGCCGTCAACACAGAAGCCCTTGAGCAGGACAATCAGACAGCTAATCGTAATTCTACCTATTCTCTAGCCATTAACCTGACCTCTATCGCGGTAGTGGTTACTATAGCTATCATTTTTGGGGTGATTTTAGCAGACAGAATAACTAAACCCATTACAAAACTTCAGGAAGCTGCTACTAAAATTGGAGAAGGGGATTTTGATATTCAAGTCGAGATAAAAACTAGAGATGAGTTAAGAATTCTAGCTGACGCCTTCAATCGTATGACTAGAAAACTCCAAGAAACCACAGTCTCTAAATCCTACTTAGATAACATTATTAGTTCCCTGAGCGATGCTTTAATTGTTCTGACTAAAAACAGCACCATTGAAAGTTTTAATGAAGCTACGCTATTTCTATCTGGATATCAAAATAATGAGCTGCTAAATCAGCCATTAACTATCTTTTTTAAAGAGAATAATTTTTTGGGTTATTTAGAAGCTAATGGCTCCGATCAAAATGGGTTCCTGGGAAGAAAAGAAACAACCTTCTATACCAAAGATGGTCGTGAAATTCCTGTGTCTGTTACTGGGTCGGTCATGGAAAATGCGGCAGGCAAGCTTCAGGGAATTGTTTGTTTAGTACAGGATATATCAGCCCGCAAACAGGCAGAGGAAGCGCTACGCCGACAAGCTCTAATGTTTGAAACAATTCATGATGGCGTCATCCTCACCGATTTGGGAGGTCGCATCCTCGACTGGAACCCAGCTGCCGAGCGGATATTCGGTTATGACAAAGTTGAAGTATTGGGTAAAACCTTTGGACTTGTCTACCAGCCAGAAGAGGCAACAGTGCTGACCCAGCAGATGATTTATGGCGTGATGAGCGAGGGGCGGTGGACTGGGGAGATTAAGTTTACCCGTAAAGAAGGCACTCAGGGAGTCTGTGAAACGGTCGTCGTACCGCTACGAGACGATCAAGGTCAGCCAATTGCCGCTATTGGAGTCAACCGAGACATTACTGAGCGCAAGCAGTACGAAAATCAATTGGTCGAAGCACGGGAAGCGGCAGTGGAAGCCGCACGGGCAAAAGCTCAATTCTTAGCGAACATGAGTCACGAAATCCGGACTCCCATGAATGGAGTGCTGGGTATGAGTGAATTACTCTTAAGTACTGAACTTACTGCTCGACAACTGGACTTTGTGAAAACCTTGCAAGTGAGCGGTGAGCATTTGCTGAGGGTGATTAACGATATTCTCGATTTCTCCAAACTCGAAGCTGGAGAAATGCGGCTGGATAGCGATGAGCTTAACTTAAACCGCTGCATGGAAGAAGTCTTGGATTTGTGTAGTCCCCAAGCTGATGTCAAGGATTTGGAACTGGCGCTTTTAGTCGATACTGACGTGCCACGACAACTCCTAGGAGATGCAGGTCGTCTGCGCCAGGTAATCACAAATCTAGTAGGAAATTCGATCAAATTTACTAATGTTGGGGAAGTCGTGATTCATGTGTCTGTCCACAGTCAGCCGGACAACGAGGAACAGACTAAATTACGGTTTGCCGTCAAAGATACTGGCATTGGCATTGTCCCAGAAGACCAGCAAAAGCTATTCCAAGCCTTCTCACAAGTAGATGCCTCCACGACTCGCAAGTATGGTGGCACCGGATTAGGTCTAGCAATTTGCAAGCAACTCGTGGAAATCATGGGAGGTGAAATGGGGGTAGAAAGCCAACCTGGGGTTGGTTCTACCTTCTGGTTCACCGCTACTTTTGGCAAGGTGGCGGCTGACTCTACCAAAGAAGCCATTAATCAGATTTCTATCAGTGTGCCGACTTCCCCTCAAAGCTTGACAGGTAAGAGAGTGTTGGTTGTGGACGATCGCCCCATCAATCGCCAAATCGTCCAGTATCAGTTGAGTGCCAAGGGGATGGAAGTAGACGAAGCGGATAATGGGATTATTGCGCTCAACGCTATGCAGGCAGCGTCTGAAGCTGGGAAACCCTACGATGTTGCTCTGTTGGACATGAAAATGCCCAAAATTGATGGCTCAACTCTAGGACGGCTGATTCTCTCGGAACCGGATTGGGCGCAGACGAAATTAGTGCTGATGACTTCCATTCACGCTGGGGATTCTGCTCAACCACTGCTCAAAAGCGGGTTTTCCGATTATTTAGTTAAGCCCGTTAAAGAATCCCAACTTGTGGAGTCTCTGCTTAAGGTACTTGCTTCTGCTGAGGAACCCTCGCTAGTCACCAACACGCTGTCCTCAGGGCAAGAAGAAGCGAATACCGCGCCGGGACAAGCAATAAGTCTGAAAATTCTGTTGGTCGAAGATACCCCCATCAACTTGAAATTAGTACGGCATCAGGTGCAACTGTTGGGTCACAAGTCCGAGGCGGCGGAGAATGGTCAGGAAGCGCTGGACAAATTAGCTCAGAATGACTACGACATCGTGCTGATGGATTGCCAGATGCCCATAATGGATGGCTACACGGCAACACGAGCTTTGCGGGAACGAGAAGGGACAGACCGCCATACAGTGATCGTTGGGATGACCGCTTATGCTATGCAAGGCGATCGCGAAAAGTGTATAGAGGCGGGTATGGATGATTACCTCAGTAAACCCGTGATGGTTAAAAACTTAGCACCTGTACTACAGCGATGGGCATCCGTAGTCAAGCGCTCCCAGGAAGAAACCAGCCAGTCTGAGAATTCAAGCCATATCGATCTCGATCCTGCCGTCGATGTAGTTGATTGGGTGCGCCTGAAGGAAATCTCTGAGGGAGATTCTGCATTTCAACTGGAACTAGTGCAAGGATTTATCAAAGAGGTTGCAACCTTCATCACTCAAGCGAAACAAGCCCTGATTGATGAGGACTGGAACAGCATCGCCAACAAAGCTCACCAAATTAAAGGTGCTAGTTCCTCGGTAGCCGTGCAAGTGATGCCAGAGGTGGCGCGTCAACTGCGTAATGAGGCTTTAGTCAAAAATCAGGAGAGTGCGGCTGGGTTAATCGCCCAGTTAGAGCAGATCCTAGAGCGGCTCAAAGGGCATATGGACGTGAATCCAATTTTAGGGAATGATTCGCGATCGCCTAAGAATCTAGCAATTGAAGAAGCATTGCCCGTCGTCAGCAAGTCGTTTTTAGGGGACGAAGCAGGGAACTCCAATCGACCACAAGAGACAAGCCTAAAAATTCTGTTAGTGGAAGATACTCCAATCAATCTGAAATTAGTGCAGCATCAGGTACGCCTCTTAGGTCACGAGTGGGAGTCAGCAGAGAATGGTCAACTCGCCCTTGATAAATTATCGGAGAACGACTACGATATCGTGCTGATGGATTGCCAGATGCCCGTGATGGACGGCTACAAGGCAACGCAATTTTTGCGCCGCCGCGAGGGTTCGAGCGCTCATACCGTGGTGATTGGGATGACCGCTTTTGCGATGCCAGGCGATCGCGAAAAATGTCTAGAGGCGGGTATGGATGACTATCTCAGTAAACCCGTGATGGTGAAAGACTTGAAAGTCATGCTGGAGCGATGGTCGTCCGTAGTTAAGGGAGAATTACCTCAAACAAAGAGTAAGTCTGAAAGTCAAACGATCATCGATCCTGCCTTAGATCCGGTGGATTGGGTGCGCCTGAAGGAGATTTCTGCGGGAGATCCGGCATTTCAACTGGAACTGGTGCAAGGATTTATCAAAGAAGGGGCAACCTTCATCATCCAAGCCAAGGAAGCACTAGATGCTAAAGACTGGGTCACCCTTGCCAATAAAGCTCACCAAATCAAAGGTGCAAGTGCCTCAGTAGCGGTACAATCGATGGCAGAAATAGCCGCTAATCTCCATACTCAGGTAAACACCAACACTCTGGAAGGTATTCCTGAGTTAATTAGCCAGTTAGATCAAATCCTAGGGCGGCTCAAAGGGCATATCGACATTAATTCAATTTCAGTTGAGGACTTGCGCTCAACCAAAGAGCCAACTTCAGAAGTGCCGTCGTCAGACATGACTCCTCAGTCTTCCAAGAAACAACTCTCGAACCCTGATCGAGAACAAGGAGCAAGTTTAAACATTCTACTGGTGGAAGATACCCCCATCAACCTGAAATTAGTACGACATCAGGTACACCTTTTAGGTCACCAGTCGGATGCCGCAGAGAATGGTCAGGAAGCCCTGGACAAGTTGGCTCAGAACGACTACGACATTGTGCTGATGGATTGCCAGATGCCCGTGATGGATGGCTACACTGCAACGCAATCTCTGCGCCGTCGAGAAGGTTCAGGTCGTCATATTGTAGTGATCGGGATGACCGCTTATGCCATGCAGGGCGATCGCGAGAAGTGTCTGGAGGCTGGCATGGATGACTACCTCAGTAAACCCGTGATGATCAAAGACTTGAAAGTCATGCTGGAGCGATGGTCATTCGTAGTCAAAAGGGACTCGCACAAACAAAAAAGTAAGTCCGAAGACCAAACTAGCATCGCTCCCGCCTCAGATCCGGTAGATTGGACTCACTTGCAGGAAATCTCTATGGCAGACCCTGCTTTTCAGCTAGAACTGGTGAAAGGCTTTGTCAAAGATGGGAAAAGCTTCCTATCTGAGGCAAAGCAAGCTCTGGCAGCTAAAGATTGGGTCACCTTAGCCAACAAAGCTCACCAAATCAAAGGAGCAAGTGCCTCGGTAGCCGTACAATCTATGTCAGAAATAGCACTTAACCTAGACGAGCGGGCAAAAGACCAGAATCTGGAAGGTGCTTCTGAGTTAGTCACCCAGTTAGAGCAAATCCTGAAGCAAGTCGAAGCGTCTGTCTATGGATATGAAAAAGCTTGCAACTCAGTCCAAAGCTGACGGATTTGCTCTCGCGAAATCCTGCTTCAAGCCCTTCGTAGGTTCTTGACATAGGAAGATTTATGTGCATTTGTCACTCTATAGTCAGAATTGCTGGAAGGTGAATCTAGGTAGAGTGACAGAGGTAGTTAGGTTAAGCTTTCGCGATACTGACTACATAACAAGCACCCATAACAACACGTCTTCCATATTCAAGGTTTAGACAAATGGCAAGCAGAAAGATAAACTCAAGCGTACCCCTGACCGACCAAGACATGGAAGCGCTAGAAGAGATATTCGAGCAAGTAATGGTCGAGGACATGAGAGTTATTGAGGAAAGGGCGGCTCATTACTCAGTTGCTCCTCTAGAACCCTGGGAAGAAAAAGGTTGGATTGTCAACAGCTCACCGCTAGGGATGGAGCCGCGATTTAACGATACTTTGACTTTAAAATAACGAACGCGCAGCCAACATCCACGTTGCTAGGGAGTGAGTTCTGATTCATTTGGCTTGGTGGAGGCAGGATTACGGTTAATCCCACTCGTTCTCTCCTAGGGAATTATTCGATAATTAGATTAGGGTTAAGCTTTGCT
>DATNQT010000685.1:0-14481 GCA_036703885.1 Candidatus Sericytochromatia bacterium | reverse complement strand
GCGCGTTGGTAAGGCAACTCGCGTCAAACAACGCTTTGACCGCAGCCTGTAGATTGAATTGGAACAGACGATGCTTTCTATTAATACCCTTGTTGCGTTAAACTTAACGAAGCGAGGGTTTTAGGTCTACCACTCTCAAATTGTGCGCTCTTAGTTCAGTTGGTAGAACGCAGGTCTCCAAAACCTGATGTCAGGGGTTCAAGTCCTCTAGGGCGCGTAAAGATCAAGCTAAATACAGCAAGCCTGACAGGAACTGGTACATAAAAGCTGTGCCAGTTTTTTTTGACTATTGACTATCCAGTTTGACTATGAAATGAAAAGACAAAATCATTGAAGCTTTCAGCAAGGGGCAATGCACTCTCGAATTCATACAATATAGAAATGTAACCTGCATCGCATCTGCCCGAAAGCACTGTCTTTGCTAGTTTGATTGGCATGAAAGTCAAAAAATTTCGGGTAGACTTGTTGTGTGGGTGGCTGCCAAATATCCCATCGGTAGACGGCTCACAGCTACACTGGAGGGGGAGGAATCGTTGTGGCAAAGAAAGATAAAACTGAAACAGAGACTAAAGACAAAGAAACGGCATCTGGGTTAAACCCAGGAAAATTCTTTCAGGAAACCAAAGAAGAACTCGCTAAAGTAGTTTGGCCCAGTCGGCAGCAGTTAATTAGCGAATCGGCGGCTGTGCTATTGATGGTAATCCTAAGTGCCACCTTGATTTATTTGGTGGATGGTCTATTCGTGTGGGTATCAGGACAGGTATTTCAATGAGTTTTGCAACAGACGAATCATCCGATTCCAACGAACAGCAACAAAACACCGAAGCCGCCTATTGGTATGCGGTTCAAGTTGCATCGGGTTGTGAAAAGCGGGTCAAGACTAACCTCGAACAGCGCGTTCAAACCCTGGATGTGGCTGACCGGATTTTAAGAGTGCAGATTCCGCAGACGCCAACGGTGAAAATCCGTAAGGATGGTTCTCGGCAACACTCAGAAGAAAAAGTCTTCCCCGGTTACGTGTTAGTTCAGATGGTGATGGACGATGACGCTTGGCAGGTTGTCAAAAATACACCAAATGTAATTAATTTTGTTGGGGCAGAACAAAAACGTCGCTACGGACGGGGGCGCGGTCATGTTAAGCCGATGCCGCTAAGTCCTGGAGAAGTCGAACGGATATTTAAGCAAGCCCAAGAGCAAGAGCCAGTTGTCAAAGTTGATATGGCAGTTGGTGATAAAATCTTGGTTCTGTCCGGTCCGTTTAAAGATTTTGAAGGCGAGGTCATAGAAGTTAGCCCCGAAAGGAGCAAGCTGAAGGCGTTACTCTCTATTTTTGGACGAGATACGCCAGTGGAATTGGAATTTAATCAGGTTGAAAAAACAGGCTAGAAATGGCAAAAAAAGTCGTTGCAATGATTAAGTTGGCTCTCAACGCTGGGAAAGCCAACCCCGCGCCGCCAGTAGGTCCAGCTTTGGGTCAACATGGTGTCAATATCATGGCGTTCTGCAAAGAGTACAACGCCAAGACAGCTGATCAAGCGGGAATGGTGGTGCCGGTAGAAATTTCGGTTTTTGAGGATCGTAGTTTTACGTTTGTCCTCAAAACCCCACCTGCATCCGTGCTGATTCAGAAGGCAGCAGGAATTCCAAGGGGATCGAGTCAACCCAACAAACAAAAGGTTGGAAGTATTACTCGCGCCCAACTGCAAGAAATCGCTCAAACCAAAATGCCTGACCTAAATGCGAATGATATTGAGGCGGCAATGAAGATTGTGGAAGGCACTGCCAAAAACATGGGTGTAGCGATCGCAGATTAGTTATTTGTTGTTTGTCAAAGATGACCCATAAACAACAACTTAACAACCAGTACCCAATTCAGTAAACACTAGAAGGGGGAGAAGCTCAGGCTTCGTTAGTGACCCCAGGAGATAGAAATGACGAAAAAGATATCGCGCCGCTTACAGGAACTGCAAAAAAAGGTTGAAGAGCGACCTTACGCTCCCTTAGATGCACTGACCCTCTTAAAAGAAACAGCCACAGCAAAGTTCCCCGAATCGGCTGAAGCACATATTCGCTTGGGAATTGACCCAAAGTATACTGACCAACAGCTACGGACGACAGTAGCGTTACCCAAGGGAACGGGTCAAACTATACGGGTAGCTGTAATCGCTAGAGGCGAAAAAGTCACTGAAGCGAGTAACGCAGGTGCAGAAATCGTTGGTTCTGAAGAGTTGATTGACGACATCCAAAAAGGGATGATGGAGTTTGACCTCCTAATTGCCACACCCGACATGATGCCGCAGGTGGCAAAATTGGGTCGTCTTTTGGGTCCACGGGGTCTGATGCCCTCACCCAAAGGTGGAACCGTAACTTTTGATCTAACTCAGGCGATCGGAGAATTTAAAGCTGGTAAACTAGAATTTCGTGCCGATCGCACGGGTATCGTTCATGTCTTGTTTGGCAAGGCAACCTTCTCTGCTGAAGACCTGCTACTCAACCTCAAAGCCTTACAGGAAACGATCGACCGCAACCGTCCGTCGGGAGCTAAGGGTCGCTATTGGCGTACTATGTATGTATCATCAACAATGGGACCATCGATTGAAGTCGAGATCAACGCCCTGCGCGACCTGAAAGTTGGTGATGCTGCCTAAGAGGAGAGATTTTAGATTTAGACCAATTCAAAATCCCAAACAAAAAAACTGAATCGGCTTGTGCCAAAGACAGCAGGAGCGATATCGCTTAAATTCCCTGCCGAGGTCAATGCCCTAAGTATCTGTCGTGCCACCGACATAAACATAAGTGGCAAGACCTTAAAGATACGAAGTGCAGCCCCGGCAAAGTGTCCGGGGTTTTGTATTGGTCATCAATTGTTGGTTAGGAGTTATTAGCAAAAAACAAATAACCACAAAGAACAAACCACTAAGGAGGTGAGATAAAGATGGGTAGAACACTTGCAAGCAAAGAGGGAGTTGTCGCTGGACTCAAGCATGACTTGAGCGAGTCTCAGCTAGCTTTTGTGATTGAATACCAAGGGCTGACTGTTGCTGAGATTACAGACTTACGGAGGCGCTTGCGTCCGACGGGTACCGTTTGCACAGTAGCCAAGAACACGTTCATGCAGCGTGCAATTGATGGAGAGGCAAACTGGCAACCGATGACGGAGTTCCTCGTCGGTTCATCTGCCTTCGTGCTGGTCAAAGATGACATCAGTGGTGCAATCAAAGCTTATCAGGACTTCCAGAAAGCCACTAAGAAGACAGAACTTAAGGGCGGTGTGATGGAAGGTCGGGCTTTGAATGAAGCTCAACTCAAAGCGATCGCAGACTTGCCCTCGAAAGAGCAGCTTATTGCTCAAATCGCTGGTGCGATTAATGCCTTGGCAACCAAAATTGCTGTGGGTATTAACGAAGTTCCGGCTTCGCTGGGTCGAAGCCTTCAGGCATATGCCGACAAGGAAGGAGAGTCTTCCAACGGTGATGCTGCTGAATAACTTGTCCCTCAGACTAAATGGGACTACAAAAACAAGGTCTCCCAACAGAGACTTGACTGAAAACAAATTAATCTCAAAGGAGTTTATCCATGTCTGCTGCAACTGATGAAATTCTCGAAAGACTAAAATCCCTGACCTTGCTAGAAGCCGCCGATTTGGTCAAGCAAATCGAAGAAGCTTTTGGCGTGAGTGCCGCTGCTCCTGCGGGTGGCATGATGATGATGGCTCCTGGTGCTGCTGCGGCTGCCCCGGCTGAAGAGGTCGAGGAGCAAACCGAATTCGATGTCATTCTGGACGACGTTCCTGCTGATAAGAAGATTGCGATTCTGAAGGTAGTGCGATCGCTTACTGGCTTAGGTTTGAAAGAAGCCAAAGACTTGGTAGAAGCCGCACCAAAACCAGTGAAGGAAGCTATTGCTAAGGACGCCGCTGAAGATATCAAGAAGCAGCTAGAAGAAGCTGGCGCGAAGGCAACCGTGAAGTAGTAGTCTGTTCCACTTCAGGGGGCAACAAGCCTCCTGAAGTGGAACACTTCACTCCTGAATCAATACTGTTGTTCAGCATTAAGTTATGTCGCGTGCTTTCCCATAAATGAGTCTAATCATAAACTGGTAAAAGCTCTTCTAGAAGTAAGCGATCGCCCACTGAATCCTCAATCATCAATCGGGTTTTTGCCTCTTGTACAATCTGTAGCTGACCGTTCGTTTCAACATTAAAGTCTTGTCCCGGTACGAATCCCTGATTCTGAAGCTTTGTCAGCGCCAAGTTCATTGTCAACTCAACTAAGTCAACCTCTGGCTCCAAATAGTAGGAATTGCGCAAGATCCAACGACAAGCCTCAATATCAGTCTCAGCGAGTTGATAAATTGCTGCGACCAAGACTTCCTCAACGCATTTGGGATTGGGTAAAACCGTAAGAAAGTCTTTGAGAGAAATCAGCAAGGCTGGATTTTGAGTTTTGAAGACATCTATAGCTAATCCAATGTGTGGCTCATAGGAATTGGACAAACACATATACACAACTTTTTTCCTCTGTTGAAAGGAAATGCTTGGGTAGCAGTACGACCAGTATTGAAGTTGAGACTGATAGGTGATTTAGATTACAAGCATTCTCAATCTCTGTGCCTAAGTAATGCTACTCAGCAGCTAATGAAGTGTGAGTCACATCTGACAAGCTGCTTTGACGGCAGTGCTTATATAGAAAGATAAACCCCATTAGTGGTGGTTTACGGATAACTGGTCTAACCTTAACTTACTCTAAGAGACAAATGTGAATAACTTGTGAATACTGTATAAACGGCTAGAGTCTAGTACCACTACGCGGAAGTCAAAAGTCAAAAGTCAAAAATCAAAAAGGTTTAGCAGTTTGCAGGTAGATAGAGTACAAATTATCTCCAGGTAAAAAGCACTTCACTTACTTGCAAACTGCTATATCAGCTAACCACTTTTTGAGTGTTAACTAAAAACAATTCCTTTCGTCTGCAATTTGCTAACAGTTAAATCAATAGACTGTTCTATAAATTCATAGTAAGGTTTCAATTCATAGGAATTTTGCAATATCCAGATAATCCAGCGACAGGTTTCAGGGTCAGAATCAGCAAGTTTATCCAGAGCTGTTGTCAGAATCTCAGGTGTTATATCTGTTTCTGGTAATTTATTGAAAAAGCTCTTTAAGGACTTAGCTAAGGGCTGTTTTTGATTCTTTAAAACATCCACTGCTAACTTTGCATAAGAATGGCATTCTTGAGTAGTGCAAATCATTATTGCTCCTCCAAACTATACATTTGTGCTGTAAAATGGCTTGAAAGCAATCCTAATTCAACTTTTTTGAGCTTGAATTTGATCGAATTTTTATGCTAAATCAACTTTGTGAAGATTTTGTGAAGCAACCAGGAATTTTCAAAAATATTCAAAGACTTCTATTCCTTCCACTTCAAAATTTCTCGGATTTGATTCACTAAATCCTGAGCCTTAAAAGGCTTTGTAATTACGCCAGTTACACCCAAATCGATAAACTGCTGTTGTTCGCTAATCTTTGCCTTTGCGGTCAGTAGAATTGTTGGAATGTGCCGAGTCCTAACATTTGCCTGCAACAGGCGGAACGTTGTTGGTCCATCCATATCAGGCATCATCACATCTAGTAGAATTGCGTCAGGCTGGGTAGTTTGAGCGTCTACTAACCCTTCGCTACCGGAAGCCGCTGTCACAACTTCCCATCCTGCTGCTGCCTCAAGACAGATTTGGATGATTTCCCGAATACCGTCTTCATCATCAATCACTAAGATGCGCTTCGTTGCCATGAGTGTCATCCTTTATTTCTTGCCCCGGTAGTGTGAAGTAAAAGCTACTTCCCTTACCTAAGGTACTCTCAACCCAAATCCGCCCACCATGCTGCTGCACAATGCTGCGGCAAATTGCCAATCCCAAGCCAGTCCCACCTTTTTTGCGGGAATCAGAGGCATCAACCTGGTGAAAGCGCTCGAAGATACTTTCAATTTTGTCGGCAGGAATGCCGCGCCCCTGATCTTGAATCTTGAATAATACAGTCGGATTGGGGGTTAGGAATTGACCGACAGGGGGAGCAGCTGAGGCAGGGGAGGACGAGGGAGATGGGGAGATGGGGAGATGGGGAGATGAGGGCAAGTACTGCGTTGAAAATCCTCCTTGTCCTCCTTGTCTCCCCAGTCCCTCCTGACTAAAGCTCTGGTCGCCAGCCCTTAGTTCTACAGTTAACCAAACTGTAGAACCTCTTGATGAAAATTTGATCGCATTGCCCAGTAGGTTCGTTAGTAGTTGAATTAGGCGATCGCTATCGGCATTGAGCAGAATAGTTTGGGGAGCAACAGAAAGAGTAATTCCGGCGCGGTTCGCCATCACCTGCATCATATCGATCGCTTGGGTCATTAGATCGGCAGCATTACAGGTCTGCTTTGACAAGCTGATTTTACCTGACTCCAATCGCTCTAGCTCCAGGATGTCGTTGACAAGCCGTACTAGACGCTCTGCACTTTCGGCCGCGATCTCGATCACGCGGCGACCCTTCTCAGACTCAGTACCTACCAAACCACTCGATAGCAGGTTTAGCGCCCCATGTATCGAGGTCAAGGGAGTGCGGAGTTCGTGGCTAACAACAGAAATGAACTCGTCTTTCATCCGTTCGATGACCTGACGTTCGGTAACATCTTCCCCGATGCTCAATGTGCCAATCACATAACCCTGTGGGTCTTGTAAAAGTGTGTTGTTCCAGGCAATCACTTTTTCTTCGCCAGACTTGGTGAGAATGACACTTTGGTTATGAGTGTAGAATTGTTGCTCTAGTAATTCTAGGAAGTTGTTTTGCCCCTGCGTTTTCTGGTGCAACGGGAGGAAAGTCTCAAACCAATCTTGCCCAATGACTTCTGCTTTGGTGTAACCAACCAAATCCAAGAAGCAGGGATTAACGTATTCAACCTTGCCCTTGTTATCCAGTCCTACAACCACTAAGCGCACGTTCTCCAGAAGGCTACGCCACCGTTGCTCTGCTTCCACTAAAGTGGCAGCGATTTGCTGTTGTAGGGTAATATCGCGGGCAATTGTGGAAAGCATTTTGACGTTTCCGTCTGGTGACTTATGGGCAACGAGGGCTTGGCTTACTGGAATTTCTCGTCCATCATGGCTTAAAAAAGCCGTTTCTCCAACCCAAAATCCGTCCCGTATTGCTGCTGGAATTCCTTCATTGATGACGATTTGATAAGCCCAATCCGGATGCCCCTCACTAAGACTGAAGTTCGTACAATCCTCATTTTCAGCAAATCCAAATACCTTACGGGCAGCACTGTTTAAGTAGAGTGTCCGTTGCTCGACGCTGACAGTGCCAATAAAATCAGGAGTGGCTTCAAGGATATCGATTAGCTTGGCTCGTTCTTCTTCTGCCTGCTTGCGTTCGGTGATGTCGCGGTTAACCCCAATTGAGGCGATCGCCTGACCTCGTTCATTTGGTAAAGGCACAACGACTGTTTCGCATACCCCTTCAGTTCCATCCTTACGGATGAAGTGAATCTCACCTTCCCAGCGACCCGTCTTCTGCATTTCTGCAATAATCGTCTTCATTAGCACGGCAGACTCTTCGGGTTTGTGCAAAATCCTAGGCATCTTACCTAACATTTCTGATTTAGCGTAGCCGAATATCCTTTCTGCAGCCGGGTTCCAATCAATGATGCAACCTTCCATATCCGTCAGAATCAGACCATCAGATATGTTCTCGAAGATAAATGCCTGTTTGCGTAGAGCCTCTTCTGCCCGCTTGCGATCGCTAATCTCAGTAGAGATACCACCTATTCCATAAACAACTCCTGCACGATCTTTTAACGGAAACTTGATAGAAAGAAAAGTTCGGATGCCGTTCTCACTAAGACCACTCTCCTCAAACTGCAAAGCTTTTCCGGCTTCAATAACTTGGAGGTCGTTGGCACGGTAGGTCTCAGCAATTTCCTTGGAGAAAAAATCGTAGTCACTTTTGCCTGGAACTTGCTCTTTAGGTGTCTGCCACAGGGTTTCAAACTGACGGTTAACCAAAATATAGCGGCTCTGAGTGTCCTTAAGATAAATAATGGCGGTCGCGTTGTCCAAAATCGCCTGTAGCCGTTGTTCACTCTCCTGTCGCGCTAACTCTGCCTGTTTGCGATGGCTAATATCAGTATGAGAACCCGTCAATCTGATCGGGTTACCCTCCTCATCCCAAAGCGCCTGACCCCTTGTCAAAATCCATTTATAGGTTCCATTTTTACAAAGCAGTCGATGTTCAGTCGCATAAAATGGCGTTTTTCGGGTTACGTGGTCTTGGTAAGATTGCAACACCTGCTTTAGCTCGTCAGGGTGAACTCGTTTCCTCCATTCATCGCTTGTGTTACCGATTTCATGGTCTTCATAGCCCAGCATTTCCTTCCATCGGCTAGAGAAGAATACCTCATCAGTCTTGATGTTCCAGTCCCAAATCCCATCATTGCTGCCGCGTATCGCTAACTGCCAGCGTTCTTCACTCTGCCGCAGGGCGTACTCGACTTGTTCGCGCCTGAAAAGTTCGTGCTGCAACCGATTGTTGGCTTCTATTAATTCAGCTGTCCGCTCTGTGACTCGGAGTTCCAGTTCTTCTTGACGCTGCTTTAGCTCTGCCTCTGCTTGCTTGCTTGTAGTGATGTCACGCTGTATCGCTATCCAGTGAGTAAATGAGCCTTCTTCATTTGCTACTGGTACAATACTGAGTTCAACCCATAATTCAGAGCCATCTTTCCGATAGGTGAGCGAGTCAACCCGAACGGAGTGCCAAGTTTGCAGAGCGACTCTAATTTCATCTAGAGCAGGTTGGTTGGTCTGCACTCCATCAAGAAGGCGCAGTGTCCCACCCTTTACTTCCTCAAAGCTATAGCCCGTCATGCAAGTAAATGCATCATTGATATAAACAATCCGAGGACCGAGGGGGTGACTTAGCTCGGTGTCAGTAATCACAACAGCATCATTGGTATTGACCACTACGGATTCTAGTAATCGCAGTTGTTCTTCTTGATATTTGCGATCGCTGATATCCATAACTGTGCCCAGCATCCGGACTGCCTGACCCGTTTCGTTATAGAAAAACTTTCCCTTCGCTTCAATCCAGTGAATACTGCCATCCGACCAAACAACTCGGTATTCGTGATGGTAGTCCTGCCTCTCTAAACGCGCCTTATTTACTGCCTGATTAATGGATTCTAGGTCTTCTGGATAAACGCAAGCTTCAAACGTTTCAAACGTGCCGTCAAACGTGCCGGATGCCAGACCAAATAAGTGTTCGTGACCGCTTGACCAAGTAATTTGGTTAGTCAAGAGGTTCCAGTCCCAAGTTCCCATATGAGCAGCTTCCAGAGCTAGTCTGAGTTGCTCCTCGCCCCGGCGTAGGTCTTCCTCTACAAATTGCTTCTCAGTTTCAGTCTGCTTATGTTTAGTGAGGAGGTCTTGACAGGCGGCTTTTGCTTGCTGATGCTCGGCAATTTGGCGATTCAAAAAATAATATACCAATACAAAAAGCGCAAAACTGAAACCGGAGCTGTAAAGTGCAATAGGCAAGTACAGCTGCGTTTGCGATCGCAATATGTTGGCAACGTTAGGAGCGTCAGCATGGTCGAAGAACATAGCGCAGCTCGCACCTATACGGCTGATCTGTAGGATGGTAATAAACTGCGTGAGCAACGCTAATCCGCAGGCGCTGGTAATAAAGTTTTTCAAGGGAGCTTCTCATCAAGGTTGAGTTAGCTCTATAGGAGCCTTTAACTATTGTGTCCTTACTCCTTATAAATAAAAGTTATTTCTGCCTGGTAACTGTTTCCTTCTCCAGTGGCAGTTCAAAGTGCGGAAAGTTCGCTTCAGGCTTGAGCTGACAACTTCCGTAGTTTACGTAGGATCTGAGTGCGTTCTAGCCGATTCAGCATCCGAGCAACAAGTTCGGGTCCCACAATCGGCTTACTGATGTAGTCATCTGCACCTGCTGCAAACACCTGATGCACCGTGTCTATATCGGTACGAGCAGATAAAAAGAGTATGGGTAATTCACTCCAGTATCGATCGTTACGCACGACTTGACATAGATCGATACCGCTAAAATTTGGCATTTCCACATCCAAAATTAGCAAATCAGGACTAGTCTGCTCCAACGTGTTCCAAAACTGCTGAGGGTCGTTTAGCAGAGTCAAATTGAATCCCCAAGGCTCTAGTAAGGTACACAAAAAATCTAGCAGTTGGGGGTCATCGTCTACGACCAGAACTTTTGCCTGAGGCGTACCTGATTGTTGGAGGATTTGCGCGATCGCTTCCATAACCTGAGTAGGCGATGCGGGTTTGTGTAGAAATCCCTGTCCACCCATACGAGCTACTTTGACCCGATTGGCAAAACTTTCTTCGGTGGTCAATACCAACACGGGTATCGGTGGCGCAGCGGTAGCTAGTTCCTCTAACAACTCAAATCCGCTGTCCACTGAGTTGGCAAAGGCTAGTTCTAACAGCACGACATCGGGTTGAAAGCAGGCAATCGCAATTCTTGCTTGCGATCGCGAACTCGCTACCTCTGCCTGAATTCCCCAGGTTGTAGCCTCTGAAACTAAAGCCAGAGCTACTGCCGGATCGTTATCAACAATCAATAGCTTGGATTGCGGCTTAATGGCTGGGGGATAAGGAGTTTGAGGCTCTACAGTTGTTGGCGATCGCTCTAAGCATTGCCCCAATGCCCTAACCAGTTTAGACAGATGCTCCTGTTGGATTTGACTTAGCTTTGCACCAGATTGGAATATCTCATCGATCTCACGAGACAATCGCGAGGCTTCCATCGCGCCAAAGCTACCCAGTGAGCCTGCTAAAGTGTGAGTCTCCCGCAGTGCTTGTTGTCGTAAGTCTTCAGTAAGGCTGTCTTCCAGGAGTGCCGTCACAGCTTTCTCGATAATCGCAAAGCGCTGCCTATACTTCTCCTTAGCCCGATCCCAAAGCGCAGCGAGTTCTGGCGGAATTTCAGGCTGGCTCTGAGCTGGTACGAGTACAGATTGGGAAGTAGGGTGGTAAGGGGGTGTTAGGGAAGCGGTAGTAAGTTTGCGAGGGTTAACAGGACGCAGTTCGGAGGTACCAGTTTTTTCCCCCGTCTGGATTTTAGCTGAGGAATTATCCTGCTCTCCCGCTCTTTTGTCCTCACTAAAGGTCTGGTTCCGCCGTTTTGATTTGAGACGATACCCCAGTCCATAAACCGTCTCAATCAAATCAGCGGCTGCTCCAGCTTTCTTAAGCTTCTGCCGTAAACTCTTGATGTGTGCTCTGACTGTATTTTCTGAAGGAGGTTCTTCAAATGACCAGAGATGATCCAGTAGGGCACTTTGGCTGAAGATTCGCTGAGTATTTCGTAGGAAAAGTTCTAGTAGAGAATACTCTTTAGGAGTGAGATGCAACAGTTGCCCACTATAGGTAACCTCACAGTTATTGGGGTCAAAGCGTAGGTTTTCCCACTCAATGATCGGGGTAATGGTTAAATTGCCTCGACGCAGCAACGCCCGAATCCGAGCTAATATTTCCTGCAAGTCAAAAGGCTTAATGACATAATCATCGGCTCCCGCATCCAATCCCATAACCTTGTTAGTCTTGGTGTCGTGACCCGTCATCAGTAGAATGGGGGTGCGATCGCCCTGTTGTCGTCGCTGTTGGCAAAACGTCAGACCGTCTAGCTTCGGCAGCATCAAATCTAGCAAAATCAAGTCATATTCAAACGCTTCTGCCAGTTCCCAACCTTCTTGTCCGTCTGTGGCTCGTTCAACTAGATAATGCTGGCTTGAGAGAGCTGAAGCCAGCAATTCAGCAACAAACTCATCGTCTTCTACTAGCAGAATTTTCACAATCGCTGATTATCCTCCCTAGGATAGTTGACTTTCGCCAATCCAAGTACCACTTTCGAGCTTATACCTTTGTGCTAAGGCTGCCCAGCCTATTTTTAAAGTACAAGTGCTGAGTGCTGAATGAGAAGAGAGATTTTCTTCAAGTCTCAAAAGTCGCAATTCTATACTGGAGATAGGAGGGAAATCTCAACAGTATTAGCTATGACTCCCGATCCAACAATTATGAGAGCTGTTGAGCAGCTAGGCTATCGCGTCACCGTTGGGGACGTGGCTGCTCAAGCTGGATTGAATATCAATCTGGCACAGCAAGGATTACTAGCTCTTGCAAGTAATGCAGGTGGACACTTACAGGTGGCAGAGTCGGGCGAGATTGCCTACTTATTTCCTAAGAATTTTCGTTCAATTCTTCGCAATAAGTTCTTGCGGATACAGTTGCAGGAATGGTGGGAAAAAGTCTGGCGTGTCCTGTTCTACCTGATTCGGATTTCCTTCGGGATTATCCTAATGGCTTCGATCGCCTTGATTATGATTGCGATCGCAATTATCGTCATTGCCATAAGCATGAACAGCGACAGTGATAGTTCGGGTGGTGGTGGTGGCAGTTCTTCCCATGATGGTGGCGGCGGACTGTGGAGTTTCTTTTGGTTTTTCAACTTTGGCTCTGACCCACATTACCATCAACACAGTGGTTCGACTCGCTCCTCCGAGCCTCCCGAAAAACGTGAGATGAATTTCCTAGAGGCAACCTTCTCATTTCTCTTTGGTGACGGCAATCCCAATGCCGATTTAGAAGAACTTCGCTGGAAGGAAATTGGCATCGTCATTCGCAATTCGCGGGGCGCTGTCGCAGCAGAACAAATTGCGCCGTATCTCGACAACCTTGGGGAAAAATACCAACGCGAGTCTGAAGACTATATCCTGCCAGTACTAACTCGATTTGAGGGGCGTCCTGAAGTCAGCCCAGAAGGGGAGATTGTCTATCACTTCCCAGAATTGCAGACAACGGCAAAATCCTGGGAACCGCAGCCTGTTGCTGCCTATCTTCGGGAGCGGCTTTGGTACTTTAGCAAGGCAACAAGTGGGCAGGTTATGCTGGCCATTGGGCTAGGCGCGGTCAATGTAGTTGGAGCTTTAGTTCTAGGTTCCCTGTTAAGGGGTGGCATTGCGGCACAATTGGGCGGATTCGTTGCCTTCGTGAATTCAATTTATTGGATTTTGCTGGCTTATGGTATCGGATTTTTGGCAATCCCATTGATTCGCTATTTCTGGGTTCAGATGAAAAATAAGCAGGTTGAAGCACGGAATCAGAAAAGGCAGGAACAGGCTATCGCCCTCAATCAGGCAGAGGAAGCTTTACAGAAGAAGATTGCTTACGCTCAACAGTTTGCGGCTCAGAACGTCATTCATGAAGAGAACTTAGTCTACACCAGTGAGACTGATCTGCTCGACCAAGAACTAGATCGGTCAGACCAAATCGATGCAGAATGGCGACGACGTTTAGAGTCAGGTTCATAATCTCAGTAGACTATAGTGGTTTTCCTTCGTAGGGGCACGTATATATCGCATTGGTGTCAACTTAACGTTAGCTTGGCGGTTAAAACCGCAGCTACACAACCAAAACCCGCCTACGCGGGTTTGAGAAACCTTGATTTTCCGTTAGTCCGCGCAGGCGGACTTGGTTTTTATAGCCGCGTTAGCGTAGCGGGACGCGATAGCGTCCTTTTCCAATCGCCTGGGCTTAAGTTGACACCGATGGATATATCGTGCCCCTACCCTATGAATGCTCTACTGAAGCCGAGCAAGGCGAGCATTTTGATAATAGTGATCCAAAATCTGCTGGTATTTGATACCCTGAGCGGCTAAGTTGTGCGCTCCCCACTGACTCAATCCCAATCCGTGACCAAAACCGCGACCATTCACTTGGAAACCGTCGCCCATTTGGTTTACGACAAAAAGGGTACTTTTAAGGTCGAGGGCGCTGCGTAAATCGTTGCCACTGATTCGCTTCGTCCCGTTAGAGCCTTTAACGAGCATCGTAACAACGCGCCCCTGAGGAGTTGTGCGCTCTGGGGTCATCGAAATTACGTTGCCAACACCAGAAATTAAGCGACTCAGTTGGCTGCGGGAAAAGTTTTTTGTCCATTCGTAGACGGGTGCGCCCCGGTCGTAATCAGCAACACCTCGCAGGTAAGGTAAGGGTTGTTTCCAAACATCTTCTACATTTTCCGTATGTCCCCCAGAAGAAGAGTGGAAAACAGCAAGAATAATCTTGCCACCATAAGTCATGACTTGCCCAGCAGTGGCTTGCACAGCCGTATAGGTTCCGGGCGCTTCGCTTTCCAGACCTTTGTAAACTTGCCAAGTAGTTGTATCGCCCAGGTCGTAGACGCTATTAGTAGAACTAGAAAGCTTATGGAGGGCGTAAGAACGGGCGGCGACGGCTTGCGCCTTGAGAGCTTCTTGAGGCCAATGGGGGAACATTTCAGCGCCGAGAACGCTATAGAGATAGTGTTCTAAGTTGACGTGGTTGACGGCAGTTAGCCCACCACTGGTAGGAACCAGTTGCGTGCGTCCGCGATACCAGCGATCGCCAATCCAAACATAACCGTCACC
>DATNQT010000684.1:0-3582 GCA_036703885.1 Candidatus Sericytochromatia bacterium | reverse complement strand
GTGTAAACGCTTACTTTTTTGCGGGTTTTACCTTTTCTCTCAAAGGTGACGATGCCATCAATCAGCGCAAATAGAGTGTCATCGCTGCCAATACCAACATTATTGCCGGGGTGAAACTTAGTACCACGTTGACGAACTAGGATATTACCTGCTCTGACAACTTGACCGCCGAAGCGCTTGACCCCTAGCCGTTGGGCATTAGAGTCACGACCGTTACGAGTACTACCCGTTCCTTTCTTATGAGCCATAGTGTCCTCTTGAAGTGTTTTTTACAGTTAGTTACAAGCTTAGAGGCTTCAGGCATAGATTGCCTTTACGACCGCCCACGCCTATTTCTATTCTGATGCAGCTTCGACAGTTTCCTCGGTTACAGGGGCATCAGTGGTAGTTTGCTCTGTGGCGGGTGTCTCGTCTTGCTGCGCCGTGAAAGAGGCTACGACAGAACCATTCATACTGATTGAGTTAATCATCAGGCGGGTAATTTCCTGCCGATGTCCCCGCTTCTTGCGAGTCTTCTTCTTCGGCTTCATCTTGTAGACAAGCACTTTACGACCGCGATAGTGTCGCATGACCGTGCCTTCGACTGTTGCCCCTTCAACAAAGGGCTGACCGATGGTTACTTCACCGTCGTTTTGAACGAACAAGACACTTTCAATAATGATGCTCTCGTCGGGTTCAACTGGCAGCAGCTCAATGTCATAAAAACGACCGGGTTCGACTCGCATTTGCTTGCCGCCCGTTTCGATAATTGCATAACTCATGGAATTGTCCTTCTGGGTTGCCGTACAGGTAGCTGGTTGCTGTTTTGCTGACTTGAGCGATCGCTCAAGTTTCCAGCTTTTAATATGTCTTAACCTGATCCGAGCAGGTAATAGAACACAATCTCCTATCATCCTAAATAATTTAGGGTTATGTCAAGAAAAAATCCTTGGCTACGCAATAATGCGACGATATCTCGCCTGAACCCCCATGTGAATCCCGTAGGCAACAAAACCGAGGGCGACAATTCCCAGAAGTAAAGGTCCGTAAGGCTGTTGTGCCAAAGATTGTAGCGCCCCATCCAATCCTCGTGCTTTGCTAGGATCAGATTGACGTGCTGCCTGAATTAAAAAGAAACCGATAATCACAAAAACAATGCCTCGCGCTGCCTCACCAAATCGACCAATGCGGGTTGCCCAAGTTTCCTCAGTCGCACTCATCTCTTGTAGCTTCATCTGTTTACGGAATTTAGCTTTGTAAGCTTGGTAGAGCTGGTAGAAGCCAAGACCAATGATAAACGCGGCGACAAGACCAAGTAACCATTGACCAAAAGGTTGTGCAAGCAGGCGTGCCGTCCAGTCCTGCTCGGAATTGCCACCACTACCACCGCCCGAACCCATAATCAGTTTAATGGCACTAAATGCCAAACCTGCATAAACCAAGCCTGTCATCCCGTAACCCAGACGCCTTGCTAAACTTTTGGCATCATCGCCTTTGTGTTCGGGGTCTTTAATGGCTTGTACAAAAGACCAAAGGACATATCCAATCAGACCAATTGTCAGTAAAGCTAATAAAAACTTACCAAACGGCTGTGCTGCGATCGCTCCTAATGCACCTTTTGTATCCGTAGTTTCCCCCCCAGTACCCAATGCCGCTTGTACCGCCAACACTCCGACAATTGCGTATACGACTCCCTTAGCCGCATATCCAAACCGCGCTAGTCTCTCTACCCACATAATTCCTTCCCCAAAAGTCTCGAAGCGATCGCCCAAGCGACTCTATAAAGTGAAAGTGCTAAGTGCTGTTAGCTCAAGGGGGCGTAGCCCGTGCTGAGTCCTCAGGCGGATGTTATCTGTCTATGGTATTGAATATGAATAAGACACGCATCTATCCGAGTACTGAAGGGAAGAGGATTTTTTTAAGTAACGAAAATTGCATCAAACCGTAAGCAATCGCCCTCATTCCTGAAAGTTGACGGTATCGTGGATAGATGCGATATATTCGTCCGCGATAAAATGCGCGATAAGCCGAATAATGCCCGTGACCCGTTCTTCGGATTGCCCAGCTTTTTGAAGAAGGATAAAGAATTCCCTGTTGTGGTCGGGCGATCGCACCAAGACTTGCCTTCCTCCTCACACTCATGAGCAATTTTCCAGACTTGTCTAACCACGGTTTTAAGGTCGTCAGAGAGTTGGGACACAATCGCGCAGGTGGGAGAGTCACCTACCTTGCCACCCCCCTTACTCAGGAGGGAACGGGGGGAATGTCCGTTGTCATTAAGCAGTTTCAGTTTGCCAAACGTGGCACTAACTGGTCAGACTACGACGCGATTGAGCGCGAAATCCAAGTATTGCGCGGGCTAAATCATCCCGGCATTCCTCGCTACTTGGGTTCCTTTCAAACCTCCAGTGGCTTTTGCCTGGTGCAGGAATACAAAAAAGCCTCTTCCCTCGCCCTCCGGCGTAGCTTTGACCCCGATGAAATTAAGCAAATTGCTGTTTCATTACTCTCTATCCTGGTTTACCTGCAAAATCGGATTCCTGCCATCAGCCATCGGGATATTAAACCGGAAAATATCCTGGTTGATGACAAAATCAATGTTTTCTTGGTAGATTTCGGCTTGGCGAGAATTGGTGATAGCGAAGTTGCCGTAAGTAGCGTTGCCAAAGGCACAATCGGGTTCATGGCACCAGAGCAACTCTTTAATCGGCAGCTAAGTGAGGCATCAGACCTTTATGGTGTAGGTACAACACTGATTTGCTTACTGACTGGCACTCCCTCTACTGAAATTAGTCACTTAATTGATGATGACTACCGCATTAACTTCAAGCATCTCGTGCCCAAGCTGAGTTTGCGGTGGATCGAGTGGCTGCAAAAGATGGTCGAACTCAAACCAAAAGACCGTTTTCCGGATGCAGCAAGTGCCCTGGAAGCCCTCCAGCCCATTTATGTGGCTCGCATTCCAGAGGCTAAACTTAGTCACCCTAGCTTAGAGATTACTGCCAATAAACTGGGCGAAAGGGTAGTTCAGGTTGTGACGATGAGTAATTCTGTCCCAGAGACGGTTCTTGAAAGCCGTTGGGAAGTTGCCCCCCATCTGAGTGACCCCCCCCACACTCCTAACACCCATCAGTGGATTGGGTTGGAGCCATCTCGGTTTTCTGACCATCAGACGGTGTGCAAAATTACCGTTGATACTCGGAAGCTGATGGCAAACAACGTTTATAAACGAGAGGTGTTAATTTACACCAATTCTCAACCTGAAACACAGATTTTAAATATTAAAGTCAAGACCGCACCTGTTCCGATCACTCCGAAAAAATTACCTTATTTTTCTGTAGTTTTACTAATTCTGTTCGCTGCTGCTGCTACTTGGGTTGAAACATCAGCTTGGGAGGGAATTGTTAGTGAAAGTGGGACGATAGGAATTGCGATCGCCATTTTTGTGTCAGCATTTGTGGCGATGCTAGGAGTGTTAGCGGCTGTAACTTCTGGTATTGTCTCCAAGTTGGTGGCTAAGGTCAGATCCAAGTTTGGCGTTCCCTTAAAAGCCATGGATTCAGTTGCCGCCGTATTTTTTGCTGGAGTAGCGGCGCTGTCTGT
>DATNQT010000683.1:0-6179 GCA_036703885.1 Candidatus Sericytochromatia bacterium | reverse complement strand
AGCGAGGGGCAATTTTTGAGGATTAGGCTGTGGGATTATTTTTATTACCTCACTTTCAAGACAGCTCTCAGTCGAAATAAGCTAGATGAAGAAAGCCTGCTCGTGTTGGGAAGCAAAAGCAGTATCGAGCAGGTAGCGACTCTCGTCTCCATTAGCGCTATAGGAAATAGAGCGAACTTTTCGTAAATCCTGAATCGACTCGAAGGCGTCCTCTTTTGCCACCTTTAAGTTGTGGGAGGCACAGAGAAATGCTCGTGTTGTAAACCCTAGAAAGATGAACGCGATCGCAGTGGCAGCCAATAGCATAGGATTGAGCGTGCGGCGCATCCGGTTGCTGAGGAATAGCTGAATGGCTACCAGCGCACCAATTAGCAGCAAGCCAGAGATTATCACCAAGCTTAGA
Source organism: Candidatus Sericytochromatia bacterium (assembly GCA_036703885.1). Classification (GTDB taxonomy): domain Bacteria; phylum Cyanobacteriota; class Cyanobacteriia; order Cyanobacteriales; family Coleofasciculaceae; genus CADCTM01. Next base: position 5,776 of record DATNQT010000683.1, on the reverse strand, counting down.
AATAATAACGAGGCAGACTGCTCTTGGGCATAGGTGCGATCGAGAGCTTTGCGGTTCACGTCGTTAGAAGAACCGATGTCGCGCAAAACAAAAGTACCGTCCGACTGACGGATTAGCAGGGCATGGCGGTGTGAGACGGTGTCGTCGAAATCTAGGGGGATTTCAGGATAGATGACGCGGCGATCGCTTCTCAAATAAGGGACTAGTTCCAGTTTATGTCCTAACCGCCAGGGCGGTTGCTATACCCCTCTTCTGTCACTCTCCGAAAACATTTGCCATTTCTGAACGAAGAGAGCCTTTGTATATGAAGCGATCGCCAGATTTTTTTCTAACAACAAATACAGCCACCAAGTTTTTCTAATAGGATAGCTTGTATTGCTTGACTGATAAGGCTTCTGGAAATTGCCTTCCCGGAGAGTGACAGAAGAGGGATACCTTTTCTGCTCCTCACGATGCAGCTCCGGCGCACTCAGTACTCAGTTGGCTGGGGTTCCTGTAGCGATATTGGTAAACCCAGATTTGGACTAAGTTATAGCAGTCGCCAAGACAACTCTTGACTCTCGCTAAATACTGAAACCAAGACCTGTCAATCTTTCCCCTTCTGCATAAAAGCCCTCTGCCCTCTGCCTTTTGCTATAACTGCTATCCACTCCCGACAGGCTCGGAAGCTATACTGAAGAGGCTTACAACTACTAACACAGTTAGTATTACAACAGTCTTATTATCTTTTACCATTTGTAAGAGCGTTGCTCTTTCGTTGAATTCCTTGCTTTGAAAGTACTCGAATTGCCACAATTCGATAGAGCATTGTAGCTTTTTTTAAGATTCACCTTGAACGCGAGTATACAACTCTCAACATGAAAGTCTCTTTCCTCCCCCAGCACACAGCACCAGCACTTTTAAGTTAGGCATCATGAGCTTTGGCTCACAACTCTACATGATGAAAATCACTTTCTCCTAACTCGGAGACCTCTATTTTCAGATTAGATTCAACACTTCTACAGGCACTCACAGGAAAAAACTATGACTCAGATCGAGAAGTCTGAACCAGAGATTTATGAAGGACAGTTTGGGACTTTTACCATCACGCAGAGCGATCGCACTGGCGTCATTATCTACCGTGCTGGCTTACTGGTAGCGGCGTTGAGTTTTGCGATCGCCAGTTGGCTAGTTCTATCACAAGGCAATACTCCAAATGTTTTAACAGTCCTAACCCCCCTATATGGATTATTCTGCGCCGCCTTGGGGGTTAGCTTGTTCACCATCCATATTTATTTAGCCGCGCTGCATCGACTCCTTCAAGTCTTTTGGGGTATCGGTGCTATGGTAGCCACTGTGTTGGCGTTGCAAAGCAACGAACCTCTTGCCTTATTCGTTTACAACCACCCAAGTACCATTTTCGGAATCGGCTTTACCTTTGCTGCTTTGACGGGGATCTATTTTAAAGAAGCCTTTTGCTTTAACCGCTTTGAAACTAAGTTCCTCACACCACTAGTACCGATACTTCTCTTGGGACATCTTGCTGGTGTGCTGCCACTATATTGGGAACAGGTTTTACTAGGACTATGGGCTGTTTTATTTGTTGTGTTTGCGATTCGTAAGGTGGTGCAAGCTATTCCCCCTGACATTGGAGATAAGTCTGTTTTTGCTTATCTTAAACAAAATCGTGCTGCTCATTCATAAATACATCAGGAGTACACATGAGCTTGCAAGAAAAAGTAGCCATTGTTACAGGAGGTGGTCAGGGAATTGGGAAGGCGATCGCTAAACGATTTTTGGAAGAAGGAATGAAAATCGTTATCGCTGACATTGATGAAGAAGCCGGAAAAGAAACAGAAGCTGAATACAAGCATTTAGGTTCTCCCTGGTTTATTCAGACTGATGTTTCTAATGAAAACTCAGTGAAAAGCTTAATTAGAGAAACAAGAAAAAACTTTGGTTGCATAGACGTATTAGTTAATAATGCAGGACGGGCTAATCCAGAGAATCCACCGATAACAGAACTGAGTTTAGAAGATTGGAATAAAACTATTTCTACCAATCTCACAGGAGTTTTTCTGTGTGCTAAACATTCTGCTACTTATCTGCGAAAGGCTAAAGGTACAATAATTAACATTGCCTCGACAAGAGCCTTAATGTCCGAACCCAATACGGAAGCTTATTCTGCGTCTAAAGGGGGTGTGTTGGCTTTGACGCACGCCTTAGCGATCAGCTTAGGACCAGATATCCGAGTTAATTGTATTAGTCCGGGATGGATAGAAGTCAGCGAGTGGCAAAAGCAAGCAAAAAGGCATCAAGCTGAATTGACAGAGCAAGATCATCAGCAACATCCTGTTGGCAGGGTTGGTCAACCTGAAGACATTGCATCATTAGCGGTTTATTTTGCTTCTCCTGAAGCCACTTTTATAACTGGCACAAATTTTGTTATTGATGGTGGAATGACAAAGAAAATGATTTACCTGTAGGGGTATAGCTAATTAAGGGTGTCATTTAAAACAGTTTCTGCCGTAAGCCAAAGTAGAATTATGGTTTTATAAATTGGCCTTAATCAGGCATAGAATGGGTTTTTCGCATTCTTTAAATACCTTTATGAAAAGCTCAATTTTGCAAAAAATATGATTTGCTATTAGCATAAATTTATTAAATGAATGATGGAGAATTTATCTTAAAAGTTTTCTTAAATTTGAGTAGAAAAGATAAACAATATATAACTAAAATTAAAAAAACTATCAGCGAATGAACTCAATTAACACAGGTGGCGCTACTTAAAAACAAATTGTTAGAGAATTCTTATGGAGCCTTTAATCTTCACTAGTTACCTTCTAGCGGGACTCTCCCAGGTATCGCTACCTTCCCAACTATTGTCAGAACTGAAAACAGTATATCCTCCTGTTGCAAGGCTTACGCACTGTTTATCAGTTACCCCTCCTAACTTCCTCCTTCTTACTAGGTCTTCGGCAACCTTGGGGGAAACTAAATCTAGCTTCTCTCAAATTGATCGCCCCTTAAATAAAGAGGTTGGGGGTGCAATGTTTAAGTCCTTTTCCTTACTTTCCTCAAAGCCTTCTGGACTGCGACCAGGGTTTCTTGATGTGTTTCCGCCTCCTTTGGGAGAAGTGATTGAAGAGCAATGTCGGGATGTACCTACAGGCGTAGGTATTCCAGCATTTCAGCCAGGAATTGAAAAGAAAGATGTTATTCGGATGCTTGGTGTTCCTACTGGGACTTCAGGAGGTTACTGGCCGAATACTCGTGCTGTGTTTTATGAATTAATACCCGAACGGGTAAGCTTGGGTTTTCTGTTTGACAGGCAGTCTGAACGAATCCGCCAAACGGAGGCATCCTTTACAGGTGGGGTTGATACTAAAATCGTGTTGCTGACCTTAAATGGTATGTTAGGCTGCAAGCTCAACGATCAAATTCAACAAGGGTTACAAAAAGTGCAGCAGGGGCAGTCTCAGCAGTACTCCTTTAAACTGGATACTTTAAAGGGCGTGATCGAACGACAAGAAGGCGATCGCCTATACATCGGAATCTGGGAGGCAGATTTACATTAAACAGGATGCAGAAACTCTCTTTTAGATATTAGTGCCCAAAAACCATCGTTCTAAACAAAATGTCCCAATCATGGGTTTAATCCATCGGCAAGAAGTGTGGGTGCTGACGGTTCAAGGATGGCTTATCACCCTTGGATGCATCACCACTTTAATGCTATTTTTGCTAACTCATGTACACTCTTTTCTAGCTGTCAATTCTCCCATTAAGGCAGATGTTTTGGTTGTAGAAGGCTGGATACCTGACTATGCGATTGAACAAGCGATGGTCGAGTTTAAAAGGGGTGGTTATAAAAAACTAATAACAACTGGAGTACCTGTGGAAATAGGCTCCTACCTAGCTCAATACAAAAATTCTGCCGAAATTTCGGCAGCCACTTTGAGAACACTGGGTTTTGAACAAGATAAAATAGTAGTGGTTCCGGCTCCAAACGTTATCAGAAATCGAACTTATGCCTCTGCTGTTGCCCTGCGCCAAGGGCTAGCAAGTTCAGATTCTAAGATAAAATCAGTTAATCTTTATACCTTTGATGTCCATACTCGGAGAAGTTGGCTGATTTTCAAGGAAGCTCTAGCTCCCGAAATCCAAGTTGGTGTAATAGCTGTAAAATCATACAATTATAATCCAAATCAATGGTGGATTTCTAGTGAGGGAGTTCGGTCAATTATTTCTGAAATGATTGCTTATATTTACGCACGTTTTATTAATTGGAAAGCGTAACCATAAAGGAAGTAGGGTCTAGCCTCTAGTTTTATCATCGTCAGGAGAGGACATTGCTAGAAGAACGTACCTATTGGCTAGCTTGGTCGCAAGTTGACCGTGTGGGGCCAGTATTACTCAGGCGTCTACAACAGCACTTTGGTACTCTAGCAGAGGCATGGAAAGCTAATGCAACTCAACTGAGTCAAGTAGAGGGCTTTGGAACTCAAATTATTAATACAGTAACGACCGCGCGATCGCAAATTCATCCCGAACAGTTCCTAGAACAGCACTCAAAAAAAAATCCCCATTTCTGGACACTCGCTGACACTGACTATCCCCGCTTGCTTCTAGAGATTCCTAGCCCCCCGCCTGTACTTTACTATCGAGGGCTGGTGGAACTCCAGGAAAATCAGGGCATCAAACCGATGGTGAGCATTGTTGGCACCCGCAATCCAACCGAATATGGCAAACGCTGGACTCGGAAAATTAGCGCTGCTCTTGCCCAACATGGCTTCACAGTAGTTTCAGGTATGGCAGCAGGAATTGACACAGAAGCGCATCGCGGCTGCTTGAATGCAGGTGGACGGACGCTAGCGGTTCTTGGTACTGGCGTCGATATGATTTATCCGCCTAGTAATAAGCCTCTATACGAACAGATTCAACAGCAGGGATTAGTACTGAGTGAGTATCCTGCTGGAACTAAGCCAAATCGCGCCCACTTTCCTCAACGCAATCGCATTGTTGCAGGTTTGAGTCGTGCCGTGCTGGTGATGGAAGCCCCTACTAAGTCAGGGGCATTGATTACGGCTTACCAAGCCAATGAATTTTGTCGAGATGTCTACGCGCTGCCAGGACGACTGGATGATGAACAGTCAGTAGGCTGTTTGGGGCTTTTAAGTCGGGGTTCTCATGTAATTTTGAGTGAAGGTCATTTATTGGAAATGCTCGGAGCTATCCCACAACTTGACCAAGCCGAACAACTGTCGCTTTTTGCTCAAGAACAACCCAAGCCAGTACCTGAATTGGAGCCAGAATTAGCACAGGTGTTACAGACGTTAGCCTCCGAACCTATCCCTTTTGATGTAATCGTGCAGCAAACGGGTTTGGCTGCGGGGTCAGTTTCCAGCACCCTATTGCAGTTAGAACTATTGGGCTTAGTCTCTCAATTACCGGGGATGCAATATCGACGATGTTGAGGCGACTAAAAAATCCAATTAATTACAACAACTTACTCAGAGATACTGTTGGGTTACGAGGAATTGGGTCAGAATATACTGAGGTGGATATTTCTCTGGGTGCATGAAGCCGACCCCTAAGCTCACTCGTGTTACAACGACTACTGCTGCGAGGAGTTGGGGAAAAAGTCGGATGCAATTTCTCAACTGCTTAAAGATTTGAAGCAACGAATTTTTGTTAGATCGTTTCGTCCAAAACTCGCTTACAAAGCCCCTCTCAAAGTACTCAACAAGCTTTGAGTCGAACGCGGTGAGTTAGAACATGGATAGACTCATCCATCTTT
>DATNQT010000682.1:0-5529 GCA_036703885.1 Candidatus Sericytochromatia bacterium | reverse complement strand
GCGTTTAGGGCATCGTACCAGAGTCCAGCTTTCGCATAGACTAAGGCGCGATCGCGATCGCTTCTTGCCGTAGCTAACTGTTGTTCCAATGCTGCTGTTCCCGATACGCGCTTAACCCAGCTTTGAGCAAAGGTATCATTAGAACGCCGATTCGCATTGCAAACTAAGCTAACAGACCAACGGTATTCTTTATCAGGAGACAGTTCAGGCAGATTTTTCGGCATTTCCATCCGAACGAGTCCAGGCTTTTGCGGTTGTATCTGCTTTACGAAAATCGGCTGGGCAACTCCCGCTTCTACTAAGGAAAATTCTACAGGTTGATTTGGTATGTCGGAAACGTGCCAGAAAAAGGTAGGATGCCCCGATACTGTTTGTGCGGTGTGATCGTTAGGAACTATTAGTTCCAAAGCTACAGGCTGAGACTGACTGCATCCTCGCGAACCCGTTCCTTGAGTGCGTCTGGGTGTTCCACGACGGGGCGGTGCGTAATTCAGAGCGGTTTTTAATTGTTCGGGAACGCTTGCTAAAGCTGCACTTGCAAATGTGTGATTTGGTAGACCATCTACCCAACTGGTCACAGGCATCAAGAATATTGATACAGAAATTGTGACCACACTCTTTAATAGGCGGGGAGTCACCATAGTTATGAAGCGCAATTATTTAAATTTTTTGATATCTGTAGAGCGTCCCTGAATCATCCGAATTGATAACCTGTACGTAACAATATAAGAAGCTACTTAGCTATCTTGGCTTTAATATTAAGAGGCGACAAAACCTACTTCCTCTCTATTTAGAGAGAACTAGTAGCTAAACATTTAGACAGAGATTATCTAAAATTTTGTTAAATATCTAGAGTAAGACTTGATAAATTTCAGTAGATTGCTTGCGCCCCTTTAGCAGTTCCTCACCGATAAACTTTGTTGAGAATCTTCCTTGTATGTATTGGTAAGTTTCTTTATTAATCAAGATGCGGCAAATCCCACCTTCAAGAGATTTATCATAACTTTCTAACCTCGCTGCCACATTAACGCTATCTCCTATGGTTGTGTAGTCTAACCTTTGGGAACTACCAAGGCTGCCAGTTATAACTGTGCCAGTGGCAATACCGACTCGCATCGCAGCAGTGGGTCGTCCTTGAATTCGCCATTGTTGGTTAAGAGTCTCAAGGGTGGACGCCATGACTTGGGCGCAACGAACGGCGGCGATCGCATCTTTAGCCATTTCCTCCGGTGTTGTACGTGCAATTGGAACCCCGAAAACTGCCATGATGGCATCCCCAATAAACTTATCCACAATGCCTCCATGTCCCCGAACCACCCCTACCATTGCTCCCATATAGTCGTTGAGCCAAGACATCAGCGTCTCTGGATCGGTTTGTTCAGCGATGGACGTAAAACCTTTGAGGTCGGCAAATAGTACCGTTGCCGTCATCTGACGCCCTAAGAGCCGTCCTTCTTTTAGCAACTGACGGCGATTGCGCCAAATGGTTTTGGCAATTGCCGGACTAACGTGACGACCAAACAGATTCATCACGGTGACGCGCTCTTGGCGCTCTAATTGAGCAATATAACCGATGATGACGGTGGCAGAGCCGATCAGAGCTAAGAGTGGCGGGACGACTGGGAGCCACCAGCTACCAATAAAAACCAGGTACGAACCAATAACTAGCCCTACAGCCGTTACGGCAACACCGACAGCCGTGCGTAAGATCGAGTAGTTCTTATTACTTTGGGAACGTACAGCCCAACTCAAAGTAGCACCAATGCCAGACCAAAGGAAAATCCACAAAACCTCCATTGGCTCAGACCAAGTCTGGAGTAAGGGACGCCCTTCTAGAGCTGCACTTAAGATTGTTGCAGTCAGATGGGCTTGAATTTCCACACCAGGGGTTTGCTCCGGTGAGCCAAGTAAACCGCTACTGTATGGGGTGTAGAATAGATCTTTCAAACTAGGCGCAACCGAACCAATTAAGACGATGCGATCGCGTACCAACAATGGCGATACTCGGTTTTGCAGAACGTCCGCCATCGATACTCTATCAAAGGCAGCCTTGTTGAAATTCAACAAGATTTGGTAACCCCCCGCATCTGCTCTGACGTAACCACCATCATTCGCCTCAAAGGGAACAAATACGGTCTTACCCAATTTCATAAAATCATTGGCATCGGCTGTTGCCTGAATGCCTTGACGCTCCAAGTGAATTTGAGCCAGCCTCAGCCCTAAACTGGGTAAAGCTGGCTCAGACTCAGGGGTAACAAACAGCAAGCCACGGCGAATTTTGCCATCAGCATCTGGCACGATATCATTTACCCCCACCTGACCCAACTTGCTCAAAACCTGCGGGGGGGGGACGGCAGAACTTTCGCTACCTGCAACTTTTTTTTCAATCCCAATTAAATTCGGTGTGGACTTAAAGACTTGCTCCAAAGCTTGAGTACCTGGCTTGACTGGCAAATCTCGATAGAGGTCAAGACCAATTGCACTAGGTTTTGATGCTTTGAGTTTTTCGAGCATTTGGGCAAGAACGGCATCCGTTACAGGCCACTGACCCATAGAACGAATATCTGACTCATTAATGCCAACAATCAAAATGTGCTTCGGGGTTGGTTCGGGTGTCCGCCAGCGAAAAAATTGATCGAGTGCCGCCCATTCCCAGGACTGCAACAGACCAGCAAGGCGCAAGACAATGACGATGCTAGTTACACTGGTAGCCCCGATCCAAACTCCACGCCATTGCCAAATTTTCCGCCTCAGCTGCTTTGCTTGCATAACACCTTCAGCTACCAAAGTAAAGCTTTTTACCCGTTTACTTTTGACTTTTGCCTTTCTCCTACTCTTTACTGTGTTGATTGGCTGACTGAAGATTCAGGGTGGCAAATCAAGTCATCTGCCTTAGCAAGAGCCTCCAACTGTGGGGCTGTGACAAGAATGACGACGCCATCGGCGGTGACGAACATTCCTTGTGCTTCTTGGAGGGGAGGGGTGCTACTGCTTCTAGTGCCTTGTGGGATGGTTGTTAACTCAGAAGGCATCGCTCCTGTACTAACACTATGACCCAACTTACCAGTGTTGGACTCGTTTAGGCGATAGTCCCGCTCCCCTGCCTCGCTATTTCCAGAAAGCCGTTCAACATCTGTTAACCCATACACGGCAGTGAATGCACTATAAGGACTAGAAGGCAATCCCCCGCTCCCAATGACCGTAAAGCTGCCACGTTTAAAGTTACGTTGCGCTAGACAGCTAACGGCAACTATGCGATCGGGGCTAACAAAATTCTCTTCCAGAGTAGGCAGAAAAGTTTGGACGTAATTAACAGTGGTATTGATATCTACTACGCCATTAATTCCTAATGTGGAACTAGCGCTAATTTTACTAGTTGGATCGACAAATAAACCTTGGGTGTTGATTTTAATGCTTCCCCCAGTTCCCTGAAAAGCGTTGGCGGTAATATTGCTGTATTCCAAAGCCACCAGCGTACCTGTGTCGATACTAATATTGCCACCATTGCCGCTACCATCCGCCTCGGCGTTAATAATACTGTTGCGGCGTAGCTGCAAAGACTGGGTTTTCAGCTTAATATTTCCACCTTCTCCTGCTGCGGTTGTCGCGGCGGCGATACTGCCTTGGTTGTCCAGACGGATCGAGTCAGCTACTACCTCTAAGTTTCCTGCATCCCCAGTTCCGCGACTGCGGACACTGAGGCGTCCCGTATCCTGAAGAATCAAGTTTCGGGTTTGTACCGTCAGGTTTCCCCCCTTACCTGTCGAACCCGTCTCTGCCGTAGCAGCCAAAGCACTTAAAGCCTGACCGTTGGGAGAACTCCCTCTCAATTCCACTGCATCAGTTGCCGTGACGTTAATATCTCCACCCTGTCCCTTACCCGTAGTACTAGCTGCGATCGCTGCCCCATCCCGTACCAATAAACGCCCCGTCCTCACCTGCACATCTCCGGCATCTCCAGTCGCTAAGGTACTACTAAACAAACCCGTAAAAAAGCGGACTGCTGGCGGAATTTGAACTGGATTACCGCCAATCAGTTCCACTGAATCAGAGGCATTAACCGTTAAATTTCCCGCCCCACCCGCTCCCAAACTAGTCGTTGTCACCGTAGCGTTATCTTGAGCTACCAACCGTCCTGTATTAATAGTCAAACTTCCAGCATCTCCACCATTACCAGCCCCACTCCCGGTCAATAAAGAGGATGCACTTAGATTTACAGACTTAGAAGCGTTGAGCGTCAAATTTCCCCCTTTACCCGACCCAAATGTAGAAGTCGCCACGAACGCCCCATTATTCGCAATGAAAGAAGGCGTGTTAATCTCTATATCTCCAGCCGCGCCAGAACCAAAACTTGCCGTAAACAAGCCGTTGCGGAGGTTCGTCGGAGTAATAGTTCCCGTCGCAAACTTGATGGTGTCCTCAATATAGGTTCCCGTGCCCGTTAGTTCTACCGAATCGGAGGCATTGATAGTGACGTTGCCTCCCGATTGCTCTCCCAAGGTTAATGCTGTCAGGCGCGACTCTCCACCGAGTTGAAAGGTTCGCGCCTGCACTTGAATATCTCCGCCCCTACTGCCACTGACATCCACCGTAGCCCCTTGAGACAGTTGGATGTTCTGGAAGTTCTGCACCCCTGAATAGCCCAGTTCCCAGCCATTAGTCGTTGGGTTCAGGTTAACTAAACCATTACCAGCAACGCTACCTAGCTCAACTCGTCCGCTAGGTGCTGCGACTGTGCCTCCTTGTAGCGTCACTCCACCTCCTACAAGCCCCAAGGTTTTTCCTAAGGGTACTACTAGATTTGACCCCTGCACCGTCAGAGGTTTGGGGTTCGCTCCAAATTGCAATCCCAAAGGAACGCTAACAGTTAGTAGTGATGGGTTTTGAGGCGTTATAGCACTAAACTGATTGCCATCCGCTAAGACTACGCTGCTAGCGGTACTTGCGAAAAAAGAACCCCTCAGAGCGAGACGGGCATTAGGTCCAAATAATATGCCATTGGGGTTAATAAGGAATAAATTGGCAGAGCCATCAACACCGAGCGTACCCAGAATATTAGAGGAATTATTGCCTGTTACTCGCGTGATGATATTTTCAATTCCACTCGGAGATGCAAAATAAACTTGCTGTCCTGTGTTCAGATTAAATTCTAAAAAACTATGAAATAGGTTAGCACCTCTAGAGGCTCCACCATCAATGCGATCGCCAATTTGATTATTGATGAGGACGCTAGGAGTAACGACGGAACTTTCGCCACCTAAAGTAGTATCAGGCGTTAGTTGAGCAAATGCCCGACCGTCGGAAAGTAGAACATAAAAAAGTAGAAAGAAAGCAATCTTCTCTGTTGCTGTCTTTATAGCAATACTTATAGTGAGCTTTTCTATGGCGTTCCCTATCAGCAAGCAACTGACTCGACTTCGGGGCTTTGGCTCACTGCACCAATCTTCCATTTGCTGTGCCACCTTTGTTCCCCCTCCCCACAACTTATCCCCCTAGTTTGGATTCAGTTATATGAATATCTATCTGTCC
>DATNQT010000681.1:0-4620 GCA_036703885.1 Candidatus Sericytochromatia bacterium | reverse complement strand
GGTCAAAAACTACTGTTGTATCGCTGAGTCCGTGAATAAGTAGAACGGGATTGCGTGTACTTCGCGAACGGGTAGCGTAATCGCTTGCACTATTCATAGTTGCTGGAGTAACTCTTTTAATCTCAGCTTAGACAGTCATTTACCAATAACGATCGCTATTGTGGTACACCCAACTCAGTGGCATATATATTGAAGCCAATATGAGATAAATTGTAAATATACATAAATTATGGTGTGACTTTTGCCAACCAAAAGCCAGATAGTATACTGACGAAAAAGCTAGTGTAAAGTTTTATGAAGAACCCGTAGGGAATCTTGCACTGAGCTGCCGTAAAAACTCATAATTCAATCTGGCTGGAACTTTTGGGGAAGCTTATCAAAGAAGCGATCGCTCAGAATCGACACTCGTAATAACAGTTTTCTATCCAAGTGGAAGAGTCGCCTCCCATCTTTGAGTACTCAGTTAAATTCATCTAAAGCACAGGAGTATTTGTAAATGTTCGGTTTTATCAAAAAGTTGTTCGGTGGAATATTCGCCTTTATTGGCGGACTTTTCGGGGGAAAAAAATCTGAGGACGAAGCCTCAACCGCTCCTAAAATCAAAAAATCAAAGGGCTACTTTCTGGAACTAGACGAAGCCGGAAACGCTATAGCACAAGCACCAGCAAAGCTACTAGAAGCCGTGAAATCCGAGCTAACACCAGATGATAAGAAGCCAGAACCTGTGAAGGCAGCCTTAGCAAAAGCTGAACCTCCCAAAGCCGAGGCACCTGCCCCTGCCAAGAAGCCAGAACCGGCAAAGGCAACATCAGAATCTAAGAATGGCAAGGTCAAAATAGAAGCGCAACCCAATCCACCAGCGCCAGTTAACAATGGCAAAGCCCAAGGTGACCCCACGTTTGCGCCCAACTACTTGCTCCCAACAGCCAGCAATAGTCGGCGGCGTCCTGGTCCAAGCCTAGATACGTTCCGAGACATGGCGCGTCAGGTCAAGACACCTAGTTAGATTTCATCTTTTTTAGCGTGAGACCCCAGGTGCAGCGAATCGGAACCTGGGGAGGTAAGCGGTCAAATCTTGCCACGTCGAGTGGCGAGATTTGACAATCCAGTTGAAGGCACGACGATTAACCCCGTGCTTCGCTGCAACAACTGGACTTTTTTGGCTGTAAACTGCCCTAAGCGTTTCCAATCAGCATTGCTAACAGAAACTTGGCGTTCAGTATCGCCACTAACCCATCCGCAATAGACTCGTCCAGCAAGTTCTGCTCGAACATAGTCACCCTTTCGGAATCCGTGACGAGTCCTTGTGCCTCCATACTTGCGCCTAATGCCACCCTTTGAGGGAACCATTAAGTGAAGCTGGCGACGGCAGGTTGGTGGACGACGAATTACAGCAAATGGAGCAGGGGTAATCCCAACTGAACCTTCCCACCATCCTTGTTTGCCTTTGAGTTGCCGATATCTAACAAACTGGCTGGAAGCTAGGCTTATTCCATCGACAGCATGAGTAGCTGGAATCGCATCACCTTTGCGAGTTTTCTGCTTTTCCAGTCCTATCCGCTGCCTGAGATTGGATGTTTGCCAACCTTCTTGCCTGACAACTGGAAGTAGCTTTTCTAGTTGGTTAATCGCCCAATATTGAGCGACCATCACTGGTGAAAACCCCTTATCGCCTCGCGCTACAACCACTTCCCAAACAGCAGTAGTCAGAGGGTAGATTCTAGTTAATTCCCTAATTAGTCGCAGCTCTAATTGCCTGTTGGCTCGGATAGATGGTGGAACCTTTTTAGAACGACGATTGTCAAACCTGACTTGACGATGCGCTCGTTGAGCATAAGGAACTTTGCGGTTAATTCGCCTACCCCTGCGACCACGACGCAGCATCCGCCGTTGTTCTATTCGCCCCTTGACGGTATCGAATGGTAGTTGCAGGTGAGCCATCCATAGCGTCACCTTGGCTGATTGAACACCAATACCTGTGTACTTCTTGCCAGGGTCAACACCGACGCTGATTGGTTGAGTTTTAGTGTCAGACGGTTCGGATACCAACTCAACGGTGAAAATACCCAAGTCGTTATGAACAACTTTGGCTTTTTCGCTTTTTAACCACTTTCTTGCGCGACTTGGCTTAGTCGGCATGAGTGGCTGTCCTTCTGGCGATAAAACTGGTACTCGCATCGGAGATAATCCTTGAGTCAAGTTTTTAGTCCCTTCGCACACCTCTATCAAGATGATTCCGCCTTTTAAACGAAACAGTGACAAGCTGTTTTGCAGATAATTCAGGCTAGGGAAGTACCTGAAAGTGCGTGCCAGATAGAGGCTATGAGTGCTAGTCAACTCTTGCGTTGCAAGCCTTGTCTCTTGCAAGCCCTAGGTGTAGCGTTTAGCGGAACCTAGGGTAGTTGACTGCTCTTTTGAGCATTTTTGAGAAAAACCAGTCCGCTATACAACTGAAATGCTGGGTCCCAGAGCGTCTCTTCACGACGAAACAAGTCGATGTGAGATGGCAGGTGTCCCAGCATTTCTTTGTAATCCAAGGCTGTTTGGGCAAAGGAAGTGAAATCAGACCAAACGGGTAGCTGAGGTACCTGACGGTTAAGGAAATCCAGCAAGTTGTTCCAGTTCTTTCTGCTTGTCGTTTGGTGTAGGGGAGATAGTTTAGATACTCTGTCTGGGAGATTTTGTGGACTTTGGGAAAAAGTAATTCCCTGCTGAAACTGATAATGGCGATCGCTTAAACGTAAGATACTGCTCCGTTGCGGTAGATGCAAGTCGCAAAACGGAAGATAGTCCATAATTTGGGTTTTGCGCTGTAAATTGCGACGAGCATCTCTATCTACAACTTCATCAAAAAGCGGCAGCAATCCTTCCACTCGTTGGGTCACTTCTGACCAACTAAAAGTAAGCGCACCCAACTGACCCTCTACATTTTGGCAAACAACCGTAGCTTGACCGTGGCTACTGTCAGAAAAATAATGGACACTAAAAACATTCAGTTCCTTAATATCAGCAAGAGAAGCCGCAAAACAGGGAATATCAGCATCCCGCAGCGATGAGACATAAAATTGCAGTTCTCCCACAGGTCCTGTGCGATACAGACGCCAACCCCGTGTCGGCAACTGTAGCCTTGCACTGTAAGGGTCTAACTGCATGATGCGGGCAAACTTTTGAGCCGCTACCTGTTTTGCTTCAGCTGTGATGGGTTCCAATACTAAGACACCTAACTCGGTACTTCTAGGGTCAGCAGTAGCTTGAGCCAAAGCTTGTTGCCGTTGCTCTCGTTCTATTGCTTCCACTCGCCCTAATCCTTGACGAGCTTGAGCCATAATTTTAGGATTGGTCGTATCTTGTAGTAACTGTCGGTAGACCGTTTCCGCCGCTTCCAGCTTTCCCGTCGCTTCATGGAGCCGTCCGACATAAAGCCTGACTAGAGGGTTCTTCGGCTCTTGCTTCACGAGTTGTTTGAGCAATGCAGCCGCTGTTCGATAATCTTTGCGCTTGAAGGCATCGGCAACTTGGTCAATCATAACGGTTGCTACTTACTGATTGTTCCTAGTTCATCAATGGTATTACCATTCCTCGGCTGTCTTATCACTATAAGGGCACTGAAACATTAAAACGAACATAAGCATCGTTATAGCCACCCCAATGTTCTTGATTGTTTCAAAACGGGATTACTAAGAGAGGAGAGAGTTGCCTTGTCACGGTCAACTCTCTCCCATCCTGGTTCACCTAATTCCCGCTCATAAATGTTTGGCATCTTCCTTTTTCTTATCTTCTTGGCTTCTACTATTGCCTGGTTGCTTTGGTCTTTGTTTCGGAAAGCTTCAAGGCGTACTCAGAAAGCCTCCCCTCATTTAGCGAATCGGTTGCTTGTCCTAGTTAACGGTGACACTGCGACCGCTAGACGTTTGCTGAGGAATATCAACCGCTCAAATCCAGGGCGTTCTGTGGATTGGTGCTTGGAGAAAGCAATTTACGATTTGGAGCGCGATCGCCATTGAGCTGTCACACTATTATCTATCCACCAGTCACTTGACACTCCCACGGCTTCTCATCGCGGTTGACCTCGCTCACCAAATGATCGTTGGTATGTGTTTCAGAATTATCTAGCACACTCAATAATAAACTCAGCTCCCAAAACCTATCCGTAACCCGTTGTGTGATGTTACCTCGCTCTAACAAGACTCGAAAGCAATTGATGCAAGCCAGCTATCAGTAGTGCTGATGAAATGCAGCGATCGCCTGCTGAACGCCATTCTCAGCTCGAATCTGGTTGCCGATCGCTCTTACCCGTTCCCGCATTGTCTCATCACTCACCGCAATAGCGATCGCCTCTGCTAACTTATCCACTGCCAGCGATGACTTGGGAATCGGAGCAGGACTGACTCCTAATTGCAGGAGCCGATGTGCCCAAAACGGCTGATCTCCAAAGAAGGGAACGACAATGGATGGCACACCAGCTCTCAGTGCCGCCGCACTCGTCCCAGCTCCACCATGATGCACAATTGCTGCCATCCGAGGAAACAGCCAGTCGTGCGGCGCAGACTCTAGCTTAAAGACAGTCTCCGGTAAGTCAGCCGCACAGATGCCACCCCAACCTGTAAGCAAAATCCCTCG
>DATNQT010000680.1:0-11693 GCA_036703885.1 Candidatus Sericytochromatia bacterium | reverse complement strand
TTGCCCTTTAATTGAGAATTCAATGCTGGAAGCAATGTCCCCTCTAACCCTGGCATTTCGATTTACCTCTCCAGGACCAATTCTAATTGAGCTGGGACCGCTGACAATTCGCTGGTACGGTCTCTTGATTGCCTCGGCGGTGTTGATCGGGGTCAGTCTTTCCCAATACCTGGCAAAGCGCCGTAACGTTGACCCGAACATCTTAGGCGACCTAGCAATCTGGCTGGTAATCGCGGCAATACCCTCTGCTCGACTCTACTACGTTCTATTTGAGTGGAAACAATACGCCCAGCACCCCGACCAAATTATCGCGATTTGGAATGGCGGTATTGCGATTCACGGTGCGATCTTAGGCGGCACCTTGGCAGCAATAATTTTTGCTCGCCTTCAGAAAATATCGGTTTGGCAATTAGCAGACTTAGTTGCTCCTTCCCTAATTTTGGGTCAAGCGATGGGGCGGTGGGGTAATTTCTTCAATTCCGAAGCTTTTGGAGACCCTACTGATTTACCTTGGAAACTGTATATCCCGCTAGAGCGCCGTCCCCTAAACTTTGCTAATTATGAATACTTCCACCCAACGTTCCTTTACGAATCCCTTTGGAACTTGATGGTCTTTGGAATACTGATAACGTTGTTTTTTCGAGGTTTAAAAGGAAGCCCGCGTCTGAAGGTGGGAACGATCGCTCTGGTTTATATGGTTGCTTATAGTTGCGGTCGCGTGTGGATTGAGGGACTGCGGACGGATAGCTTGATGATTGGCCCATTACGCATTGCTCAAATCGTGAGTTTAACAGCCATAACTTTAGGACTTCTCGGTTTAGCGTGGCAGTATCTGCTGCGTCGTCCCCTGCCAGATGTTGTTCCAGCTAATAGTCAGCAATGGGATACTCGTTCTGAGTAAAAGCGATTTACTCGTTGCACTACAGAGAAGAAAAAAGCCCTAGAGTTAAACTCTAGAGCTGAACCAGGGTGCATCTACCACTTCTTTATTACTCAAGAGGTAGGGCAAATCCGGAACAATTCCCTAATTTAGAAAGTTTTCTTGCAAATCTACTCTTTTATATGTCCCACTCAGCCGATTCTACTCAGCCTCTAGTACCTGCCGTTTACATTGTTGGTGCGGGACCCGGCGATCCAGATTTATTAACTGTCAAGGCACAGAAGGTTCTTCAAAGGGCGGATGTCATTGTGATGGCAGATTCTCTCGTGCCGAAGCAGATTTTGGAAGGGATTCGTCCCGATGCTGAAATCGTGCGTACGGGTAATAAAACCCTTGAAGAGATTGTGCCACTGATGATCGAGCGAGTGCGATCGCATAAATCAGTAGTTCGCCTGCACTCCGGCGACCTCAGTCTCTACAGCGCCATCCACGAGCAAATGCACGCTTTGGCAGAAGCCTCCATCCCGTTTGAAGTCATTCCAGGGATTAGCGCCTTCCAAGCAGCAGCCGCAAAACTCAACGTTGAACTAACAGTACCCGGACTGGTACAGACGATTATCCTCACCCGTATCAGTGGACGTGCCTCCGCCGTGCCTGAGTCTGAAGAATTGGCATCTCTAGCTGCACATCAGGCTAGTCTCTGCCTTTACCTTAGCGCCCGTCACGTCGAAGACGCTCAAGCCAAACTACTAGAACACTACCCAGCCAATACCCCTGTAGCCGTCTGCTTCCGAATTAGTTGGCCAGATGAACAAATCTGGCTGGTTCCCCTTGCAGAAATGGCAGCCATCACTCAAAAAGAGAATTTGATTCGGACGACACTCTACATAATCTCTCCAGCGCTAAGGGAAGTTGGAAAAGCTCATTGGCAGAGTAAGGATAGTGAAGCATTAGGATCAGAGGAGAGAGAGGGTTTGGCAAGCCTAGGTGAAGTGCGATCGCGTCTTTACCATCCCGAACACTCCCATCTATTTCGCCCATCTCGCTGAGGGCAGCACTTCGACACGCTCAGTGACCGGGCAGAAGGCTTTTATGAATATTGCTTGAACAGTAAGCCTTTTAACCAATGTCCCACTGGATAGTTATTTCCACTCCCGCTGCACTGAGTATCTTAAGCTGGAAATAAGGTGTCTTCTGCAAACCGATGAATCCAACAACTAACTGCCCAAAATGTGCAGGATGCTTAGAGCAAGTCTTCTGTGCTGGGATTGAAGTAGACCGCTGCCTTTACTGCAAAGGATTGTGGTTTGACTCCCTAGAAGCAGAAACGCTCAAAACAGTTAAAGGCTCTGAAAATCTCGATATTGGCAACCCGGAAACTGGCAGTCAGCTCGATAAAATTACCAAAGATGTTGACTGTCCTCGCTGTGCCGCGAAAATGATGCGCATGGTTGACATTGACCAGCACTGTATCTGGTATGAAAAATGCCCAACTTGCCAGGGCGTCTGGTTAGATGCTGGAGAATTTAAAAACTTCAAGAACAACTTCCAGGGTCAAGGAATCTTGGGTCAAGCTAGGAAAGTTTTTAAACGAAAAAGGTAATAAAAATCGGGATTTCTGTGAAGATTGGTAAACTGATGTAGTGTAGAACGAAATAGGTAGGTAAACCTTGCTAGACGAACAAGCCAAAAAAA
Source organism: Candidatus Sericytochromatia bacterium (assembly GCA_036703885.1). GTDB lineage: Bacteria > Cyanobacteriota > Cyanobacteriia > Cyanobacteriales > Coleofasciculaceae > CADCTM01. The sequence continues at coordinate 9,118 of DATNQT010000680.1, read as the reverse complement.
CAATGTTGCGCCAGATTCCTCATGGAATCTATGTATGTGGTGTTAAAGATGGGGAAGACATTAATTGTTTTACCGCCAGCTGGGTAACGCAATCTTCTTTTAAGCCACCATTAATAGTCAATTGTGTCAACACATCTCATAAGTCCAATGAAATGATCAAAAATAGTGGTGTCTTTTCCATTAGTTTCTTAGAAACGGGACAAAAAGATGTTGCAAAGACATTTTTCCAGCCTCTACATCGGGTTGGTAATAAATTCGAGGATGTAGAGTTTTACGTCGGAGCAGAAACAGGCTGTCCAATTATTTCCAACTCACTGGGTTATGTGGAGTGTAAGGTAGTCGGCACGGTAGACAAAGGCGATCATACAGTCTTTGTTGGAGAAGTGATTGGCGCAGGTGTCCATCGGGAGGGTAAACAAATCTTACTGGAAGAAACGGGTTGGCAGTACGGTGGCTAAATAGGTATATGAGGTTTGGTGTTAATTAAAAAGTTAGTTACCAAACCTAAATCATGAATCCCGATACCAAGCCTTAAAGCTAAGATTCTTTCAATCAAGTTGCGATCGCAAGACTATGCCTCTAATTAAGGTACAAACTTCTGTTAACGCTCCAGAACCAGCGGCTGTTGAAGGGCTGTTGAAAATTATTTCCGCCAAATTGGCAAAGCATCTGAGTAAGCCTGAATCCTATGTGATGACAGCATTTGAACCAAATGTTGCCATGACTTTTGCTGGTACAGTCGAGCCAGTCTGCTATGTGGAAGTGAAAAGTATTGGCAGCATGAGTCCATCACAAACTAAGGCAATGAGTCAAGACTTTTGCCAGGTCATTAATGAAAAGCTGGGTGTACCCGCTAATCGGATTTACATTGAGTTTGCTGATGCTAAAGGCGCTATGTGGGGCTGGAATAGCTCAACCTTCGGCTAGTTTATAAAGCGTTAGGTGTTAGGAGATAAAGGGAAAACTTCGTTCTAAAATTGAGATTTTAAGCAAGCCATCCTAATCCCTAACACCTAACACCTAATCTCTAACTTAGTGGCAGCGTGACGGTTAGGGTTGTACCAACGCCCTGTTCACTTTCTACAAATATCTCGCCTCCTTGTAAGTCTACACATTGTTTAACAATTAAGAGTCCCAAGCCGCTTCCTGCAACTGCACCGATATTACTTCCCTCATGGAACATCTTGAACATGAATTCTTGGTCGGTTTGAGGAATATCTGTGCCTGAATCTTGGATGCGAAAGATAGCTTGTTTTTCTTGACAGACAACGTCAAGCTTTACCTCGCCACCTTCTGGAGAATACTTAATCGCATTCAGCAGTAAATTGGTAAGGATATGACGCAGTAGTTTTTTATCGATACAAACGGCAGAACATTGCTCTTGACTAGTAAAGGTAATTTTGTGTCGGGAACCTGCGCCTTGCTGTAACTCTTCGGTCAAGTCACGGCAGAATTCAGTTAAATCTAACAAAGCTGCGTTCAACTTTAGTTCTTTGGCTTCTACCTTTTTAATTAGGAGAAGGTCATTCAATAGCTGATTCATCCGCCTGACATTAACTTGAATCATTTGGACGTAATTGAGTGTGTTTTCGTCAGTCTCTGGCTGAGTATGACTCTCAATTAATTTGGTACACGCAAAAATATTGTTGATCGGGTTGCGTAGTTCGTGGGTAATCACAGAGGCAAAGTAGGAAAAGTGAGATTTAAGAGCACTAAATTCCTCTTCTTTTGCCATCGCTTCACTCACGGCAACTGACGCCCGCTTTTGCTCAGTAATATCTCTAACGGTTACAACTACTGCCTCCGGGTTGCTGTCGATATCACTAATTGGGCTAATCGTGTATTCGTAATCCCTCATACCGTCTACTGTAGAAAAGCTAGCTTCATCAGTAATGGGCTGTCCTGTAGTAAAGACGGTTGCCCGTTGAGCATCCAACCGTTCCATAATCTCAGGGGGCAACTCTAACTGCTGCCAAGTTTTACTGATGAAATCGCTTTGAGTCAAACCCAAAGCTTGTGCCCCTGCCCGATTTACATAAACATATTTTCCGGTCTGATCGTAGACAAAGAAGAATTCGGGAGTGCTAGAGAGAATATCGTTGAGAATTTTTCCTAGCTGTTCAACTAACGCTGTTAATTGTTGAGATTCTGGCTCAAGGCGCTGGACGGAGGCTATCTGCTCTTGGCTAATTTCTGGTTGCTTGGCTACGATCGCCTGCTGCTTAATGGCTTGCTCGTGTGCGATCGCCTTCTGTTGTTCTGCTTTAAGGTGATGAAGTTCTGTAATGTCTTCTACCATACAGGTGACAAAGGTCGATTTCTTGCCAGCCCCCTGGACTAGAGAAAATGTCAGCCGTCCCCATCGTAGCGATCGATCTTGAGTGGAGTAGCACTTTTCTCGCTGGTAACAGTAGCGTTTTCCCACCAGCAGTTGTTGAAACAATACCGAATCTAGGCCAGCTTCGTCCAGATTCAGCCATTCCAGGAGAAACCTCTGCAACTCTTGGGAGTTATAACCCAGCATTTCCTGTAGCGCCCGGTTACTCTTGATGACGCCACCCTGACTATCCAATAAGGCTATGCCAACTGCCGCATTCTCAAACATTGCACGAAACAGAGGGTCGGTTAACTCTGCATCATCAGTAACAGTAAGGTCTTGCAGTTGCCAGCGCAGACCTATTACTTGACCCTGTGAGTCCTGGATGGGTGTCACTGCCAACGAGGCGCTAAAGAAAGTGCCCCGCCAACGCTGAAGCTGAACTTGCCAATTTTTAATTGACTCGCCCTTTTGTAGCTGACTCAGCTTAGAGTAGAAGTCCCGACGTTCCTGGGGGTCAACAAAAACAACTAAGGGTTTGGTGATCAAACGTTCTGGAACAACGTTGAGCAACTGTCCTACTGTCTGGTTCGCTTCGAGGATTGTGCCGTCTTTGGTCGTCACCAAGTAGCCGTCTGGAGCAAATTTAAACAGTTCTAGGTAATGCTGACGCTCGGCTTCAACTAGCGTGAAGCTTTTGGCTAATTCTTCATTCTCTTGGCGCAGTTCCTCGGCAGCGACTTGCAACTCTTGCAGCGAAACAGAAAGTCCTTCCAAGGTTTCCTTGAGTAGATCTTGCGGTTGGGGAGCAAATTCTTCCGTTGGTCGCCATAATTCTGCGCGTGACTGCGGCAGTTCGTCCACCCGTTGCCACAGCTCTTCTAAACGATGGAGGGACAGTGCGAGTTGTTGGTCAAAAATCTGTTCGGTCATGAATCAAGCACCTCATCCTTGTGTCAGATACTACCCAGCGCCAACTTCTGGTACAGCGATCGCAATAACTTAGCTATGGCTCCTAACAGGCACAATAGACCACCCAAACCACTTGGCTTAAATTGAACAGACCTGCTCAGGAGCAAAAATACATCATGCCAAATTTTTGCGATGACCTGAATGAGAGGTGTCACCAAGAACTTAGGGAAAATCGAGTAAGAGAAGAGGAAAGATTGGGAGGCAAGGGGAAATTCTAACTCCCAGCGAAGCCAGATCGCCCTACCACCTATCGCAAAGTGCTGAGTGCTAAGTAAACACCTAGTCTTTAGGCTGAATACTTATAAAATCTTTCCTCACGAAGTTTCAGACTCTGAAGAATCATGTTATAAGTAAAGGTTTGCTTTATTTGTTTTTGCTTTAAAAGTAAAATTTAGTATCGTTTTATGCTATGAGAAATATCGTTCTGTTAGCCTTTTAGAGTAGATTTAGCGTTATTTGAAAACGCGAAAACAACTGGTAGAAATCTTAATAATTTTTAAAACATTAACAATGAAGCATTTTAGTGAAGACTGGCTGAATGAATGGTGTATCGAAAACGGCTGGACTGATTTATATGTAGAGCGTTATCAGTATTGGGCTTTCCCTCCAGGGGCAGTGATGCCTGAGCCAATTCCTCCTCAAGCGCTTCGAGGCATTAAAGCCGAGAAAGGTTTTTGCTTCTCAGAAAAAGCGCTGTCCATTTCAGCCGTGATAGTAAGTTTAATAGCGGCGCTGATGACCTATTTCCTTAAGTCTCCAATGCCATTAGTTTTAGCTTTTGCCTATGGTGCTGTTGCAGTAGCGCTACTTGAGGTTGAAGAGTAGTCTTCGTTAGCACTCATTCCTGCATCTACCCCACCCTAGGGCCTGTTTACAAACTTCTCGGTCTAATAGTTTTAAATTAAGTTAATGAGTTATCCCCTACTGTTCTTTTCCAGTAGGGGTTTGTTTTCGCGTAACTCCGCCCTCAGTCAACGTTAAGGAAAAATTGCTGTGTCTACTTTAAACCCCTTATTCAACTACATCAATGGCGAGTGGTGCGCTTCAGAAGCCACTGAATTTCTTGATGTAGTTAATCCCGCCACCGCCGAGGTGCTGGCTAGAGTTCCTTTATCCCCTAAAAGTGATGTAGAGGTTGTCACAAAGGCAGCGGCGGATGCCTTTGTGAGTTGGCGGCGCATTCCACCCACCGAACGAGTGCAATATTTGTTTAAACTGAAATTCCTTTTAGAAGAACACTTAGAAGAGTTAGCCCGTATCATTACTTTGGAATGCGGGAAGACTTTGGCGGAGTCAAAAGGAGAGTTAGAACGAGCGATTGAGAATGTGGAAGTTGCCTGCGGAATTCCGATGTTAATGCAGGGATACAACTTGGAAGATATCGCTCGTGGAATTGATGAAATTATGATTCGTCAACCCGTGGGAGTTATTGCCATCATTGCTCCGTTTAATTTTCCGGGGATGATACCTTTTTGGTTTTTACCCTATGCGATCGCCTGTGGCAATACCTGTATTATTAAACCCTCTGAGAAAGTCCCCCTGACTCTGCAAAAGGTCTTTGAGTTACTGGAAAAAACCGGATTGCCTAAGGGTGTAGTCAATTTGGTTAACGGAGCAAAAGAAGTCGTTGATGCCATTCTTGAACATCCCACAATTCGAGCCATTAGCTTTGTGGGTTCTTCACCTGTCGCGCAGTACGTTTATGGCAAAGCAGCATCTTATGGTAAGCGAGTGCAATGTCAGGGTGGAGCGAAAAATCCAATTATTGTCCTACCCGATGCGGATATGGAGATGACGACTCGTATTGCTGCCGATAGCGCTTTTGGTTGTGCTGGACAACGCTGTTTAGCGGCATCTGTTGCCGTTACAGTGGGAAAGGCACGGGAGACATTTACAAATGCGATCGCCCAAGCGGCAGAGACAAGGGTGGTGGGATTTGGCTTAGAGGAAGGAGTCCAAATGGGACCCGTGATTACTCCTCAAAGCCAAGCGCGAATTGAACAGTTAATTCAACAGGGAACCGATGAAGGCGCGACGGTATTAGTAGACGGACGCAAGTCTAAAATTTCTGGTTACGAACAGGGTAATTTTATCCGACCAACAATCCTAGAAAATGTGAATCCCAAAAGCGACCTAGCACGTACAGAAATCTTTGGTCCAGTGTTAGGTCTAATGCATTTAGAAACAATTGAAGAGGCGATCGCTTTAGTGAATAGCGGTCAATGGGGAAATATGGCGTGTTTGTTCACCAGTAGTGGTGCAGCAGCGCGGCAATTTCGTTATGAAGCCGAGGCGGGTAATATTGGAATCAACATTGGAGTCGCCGCACCGATGGCATTTTTTCCCTTTAGTGGTTGGAAAGACAGCTTTTATGGAGATTTACACGGTCAGGGAAGAGATGCGGTAGAGTTCTTTACTCAGACGAAAGTTGTTGTTGAGCGGTGGCCTAAAAATTGGTCGCGTCAGTTTTGAGCGGTTGAACGGCTTCTCGTATTTCTCATACTAGTCAGAAGTTGTAGCAGTTCAAGGTTGAAGAAAGTTAGTTCAAGAAGTAACTTGACTTTTTTCAACCCATTCCTGCTCAGTGATGCAGCCCTGTTGATCGAATTCACAAAAACTACCACTCAAATCGAAAATATTTTGATTCAATCTATACATAATCTTGACAGTACTAAGGTTTAAGGAACTGTTACTACGTCCCAATTTATTATCAAAATTAATCCTTGAGTAGATGGTTTATTGAACTATTAAGGTTAAAAAACAAACCCGAATTTTAGAGAGTGACTTAATCAATTTAAAAGACTTCACTGTTAATAGCTGCAAGTGGGACGTTCCTACAGCCGATGTTTATAGTCACACAGCCCTTAAACCCGATGCCAATCCCGGAAGAAAATTTCTAAGATTGGTCAATAGTCATTGCTCGTGAGGAAAAAACAAATCACCAATGACTATTGACATACAATCACAAGACAAATGACTAATCGCTTCTGGTTGTGGGCTGCTCTAGCATTCCTTTTGGTTTGTCTCCCAACACTCAACACTGTAGCTAGTGACAACGCTGGTGCTAACGTACAGGCTCTCGTTGCCTTAGGTCCGCGTGTGGCTGGCTCAGACGCCTCCCTTGCCGCCCGTACTTATTTGATAAGGGAGTATCGTCAAGTTGGATATGCTACTGAGGTTCAAGCTTTTACTTACTCAAAGTTTCAAGACCTAGGTTCAACCCTCACAGTTGGGAATGTACCGCTTAAGGGTCGTGCGCTTAATCGTTCGCCAGCAGGTCAACTGACTGCACCACTGCTTGTAGTACCTGCCGTGGGGCGACCGAATGACTTTGCCACTGTTGAGGTGAAGGGAGCGATCGCAATTGTACGTCGTGGTGAAATCCCTTTCATTGAAAAAGCTCGTAACGCTGCTACGGCTGGTGCAGTCGGTCTAGTAATTGTCAATAACAAACCCGATGAGTTGTTCGGAACACTACCCGATGACGTGGAGATTCCTGTATTTGGACTATCAGGTGAACGAGGAGAGCCACTACTTAAAGAGGCTAATACACAAACATTGGGGGCAAACCTCAATGTAAATGTCCAAAACAAAACTGTCACGGGTCACAATATCATTGCCCATCTACCAGACGTGAAACAGCCCAACGTACTGCTTGGCGGTCACTACGACTCTGTACCAAACTCCCCCGGTGCAAACGATAATGCTTCTGGTACTGCCGTCGTTCTCGAACTCGCTCGTCGTTTAGTAAATACGCCACTCGGTCATCAAGCTTGGTTTGTTGCTTTCGATGGTGAGGAGGATGGTTTACAGGGGTCGAAGGCGTTTGTCAAAAAAGCCGAACCCCAGTTCTTATCAAATCTCCAAGCTATGCTGAACTTCGATATGGTTGGCGTGAACGAGCAGTTGTTCGTAGGTGGATCTAAATCGCTCACAGCTTTGGCTCAGAAAGCTGAACCGAAGGTTTCAACCATCACCGACACGGGAAACAGCGACCATCAGTCCTTCTCAACGGCTGGAATTCCAGTACTCTTCTTCTACCGGGGACAAGACCCCAACTACCATTCCCCAAATGACAAGGTAGTAGACCCCAAACTCCTTGAAGCAACGGCTCAGATAGCTCAGTCAATTCTTCGGTATCGGTGGGAAGCGCCTTCCTAGTCGTAAAGATACAGCCTAAGTTACTTCTAAATGGAACTCGACTCTCTGCTCAGACTTAAGCGCGTGATTCGCGTTATCGGCTTTGACGATGCTCCCTTCTTACGGAATGCTGGAGGGACTGTCTCAATTGCAGGTGTCGTTTGTGCGGGAACTCGCTTCGAGGGGATGGTTTGGGGACAAGTAGAGCAGGATGGTTGGGATGCAACCGATGGGATTTTAGGGTTACTACTGGGGCGGAAGTTTCTGCCACAACTTCATATTGTCCTTCTAGATGGAATTGCTTTTGGCGGCTTTAACGTAATTGATTTACCCAGGCTTTCAGAAGAACTCAATCTCCCTTGTGTAGCAGTAATGCGCCGAATGCCTAACCTTAGTGCTGTAGAACAAGCCATTCATCGTCTACCAGAACCAGAACGGCGGCTTCAAATGCTGCACCGTGCCGGAACTATTCATGCATACCCTCCCTTCTTCTTTCAGGTGTGCGGCGCAAGTCCTGAAGTGATTTTTTCGGTACTCGAACGCCTAACCGATCGCGGAAAAGTACCAGAAGCATTACGTCTAGCACATTTAATTGGTGCGGCGGTGATTAAAGGAGAGAGTGGCAGCACAGCTTAGGAACACAAATTTATTAACCTCCAGTTGGCGGTAGGGGCGACGAATTCGTCGCTCCTACAGAGATTCTGAATGGGAGCAAGTTATTTAATCCACGTTTCTTAGAAAGCGATCGCACAATTATTAGACTCTGTACCACCGACAATTCACTCAACCCATACCTTACGAGAAGTAGAGCTAGTGTTACAGGAAAACAATCTGTGGCTTTATGAACAACATTCGTAATTTTGTAAAGTAATGTTACCGAGAATTTATTAAAAAATGTTGCCGCTTCTTGAATGGATTGCTAGAGTGTGCTTAGTGTTACTTCTGGTAAATGCTCGTATCTAGGAGACGTACAATTATGCTCTACATAAGTCTTGACTCTTCAACGAGTCACTGATGCCAGCATTGGCTTAGAGATATTTCTCCGCCTGCTTGACATCAACGTTCCTGCAAGAGTGCGCTTGAAATATCTTTTTGCTGGTTTGGCTATGCGTAGGACTACTTCATCCCGTCAATCATTCGCTTGTCCCTTGCGTATTGCCAGTCAAACTCAGTTTTTACTGAAGTAACACAAAAAACATTTCTCAGATTTGCCTACAAAAATAGTGTTCCCTACAAGATTCCTGAGAAATGCTCTGCTTTCAAAGGTTGAGTTTCACTCATTCCTTAATCACGAATCACTGTTCATTTCACTGCGTATAAGTAGGCTGGTTTATGCCTTCTCATCACTCAACTCGACATTACCTCATAGCGCAGTGAAACCTTAACTTAGCGAGATTTTAATCCTATGAACATTCAAGGAAAGACTGCCCTAATTACTGGGGCTTCCCGTGGAATTGGGCGAGCGATCGCCATTGAATTAGCACAACAAGGAGCCAAACGTCTGTTGTTGGTGGCACGCGATCGCCAACGGTTAGCAGAAGTAGCAACCCAAATCGAGGCACTAGGCGTAGAAGTCGTAATCCTAGCTTTGGATCTGACTCAGCCAGTAGAGGTGAATATTGCGATCGCCAAAGCTTGGCGAGACAACGGGCCGATTCATCTACTCGTCAATTGTGCTGGAGTTGCCCA
>DATNQT010000679.1:0-5380 GCA_036703885.1 Candidatus Sericytochromatia bacterium | reverse complement strand
TTAATTAATTATCTTTGATCGGCGTGCAAGCAGCGATTTTCAGAACATGAGACAAAGGGATGTTCCCCACTCAAGGAATAGCCCGGTGAAGATTTATCGAGATAGCACAGGCATTGACCTTCAAAATCAGTCCTCACAGAGACTCATAGTCCACTTAACCCCATCTGACCCGTTCATGAGGCGCTCTGGCGGTAGCCAGATTCGGGTGCAACTTGGAGTGCCTTTCGCATTGCTACTAGGCCAGAAGGTCAACACAGCCAACATGGGGGTGCGTTATGGTCTTGTCTAAGTCCGCCCTCACTGAATGGCAAGAAAGCGGCGTAGACTCCGCCATCTTCGCCCTCAACGTGCAAACTCTTAGTGGCGACGCCCCCTACGCCTACCTCCTCTACGAAATTAACGCCGCCTCCGGCAGAGTCCACCCCGACGCACAATGGCGGTGGGCCAGAAAACACTACAGCCACATCGAACACGGTGGCTGGTGGTGTTCAGGCCTAGACCCCCTCAACAACTGGCAGCCCATGTATTGGGGCTGCTTCAAACCCTATCAGCCCCGCAACAGCTTCGACCTAAACGGTAAAACCAAGCCCGTCAAATACGAACACCCCCCCAAAACCCCTACCAGAGCCTTCTTCCTGCAAGTCCCAGACCACATCTGGGCAAAAGTCGCAGCCCGCTACGGTGTCCCCATCAACCCTGAAAACCCAGAGGACTTAGAGATGGGGAGCACAGGAACGGGGGAGACGGGAGACGAAAATCTCCCCTCTGCCCCTGTGCCCCTCCCCGGCATCACGAACCCGCCTCAATTCTGGGAATGGGTTTGGCTCAACAACATCCCCGTCACCATCGTCGAAGGCGTAAAAAAAGCCGCCTGCCTGCTCACAATGGGCTACGCGGCCATTGCCCTCCCCGGCGTCACAATGGGTGTCAGAACCAAGAACGCGCTAGGGGAGAAGTGCAACCCCTATCTCATCCCCGAACTCCAACACTTCGCCACCCCAGGGCGGGAAATCTACATCGGCTTCGATCGCGACAGCAAGCACTCTACCGTCCTCAACGTCAACCGCGAGATTGACAAACTCGGCCGCCTGTTCACCGCCGCCAAATGCTCCGTCAGCGTCATCACCCTGCCGGGACCAGAGAAAGGCATCGACGATTTCGTGGTAACCAGAGGCGAGGATGCGCTCATTGCCCTCAAAAACGCAGCACGAGGCTTCCAATTTTGGCAGGATAGGGAATCATGGCTTTTAACCTATCCCGCGTCTTTAACGCTAAATTCTCGCTATCTGGGAGAACTCCCCTATCCAGAGGCCGGCTTAGCCTGCATCAAATCCCCCAAAGGCACCGGCAAAACCCGCTCCCTCGCCCACCTGGTTTCCCACGCCCTCAACACGGGCGAACGCCGCGTGCTAGTCATCACCCACAGGATTCAGCTCGGCCGCGCCATCTGCGCCGGGTTGGGAATCAACTACATCGACGAAACCAAGAACTCGCCGGAAGGCAAATTATTCGGGTACGGCTTGTGTGTAGACAGCCTCCACCCCCACTCAATGGCCCGTTTCAACCCCGAAAACTGGTCTGGGGCGATCGTCCTCATTGATGAGTGCGAACAAGTCATCTGGCACGCCTTGAACTCCAGCACCTGCCGCGAAAACCGCGTCGCCATCTTGCAAACCCTGCAAGAACTCATTCGCACCGTCTTAACCACCGGCGGCTTAATCGTTGCCCAGGATGCTGATTTATCTGATTGCGCGATCGACTACTTGAAGGCGCTTGCTGGCATCCCTCTCGAACCTTGGATTGCCGTCAACGAATGGAAACCTAAAAAAGAGCGGGACGCGATCTTCTACGCCACTCAAAGTCCCGCACCACTATTCGCTCAAATGGAGCAAATTCTGTCGCGAGAAGTCACCGGCTGCGACCTTGAAAGTCGCGCCCTCTGCTGCCCGCTCGATCGAAACAGGCCCCACATTATGGTTGTTGAAGACTCCCAAAAAGTCAAAGGAAAATGGTCATGTCGCAATCTAGAAACACAACTGCAAAAACGATTTCCCGACAAGCGCATTCTCAGGATTGATAGCGAGTCAGTAGCCGACCCCAACCACCCTGCTTGTGGCTGCGTTGAGAAACTTAATGCCACCATTCAAAACTACGACATCATCATCGCTAGCCCCACCATTGGCACAGGAGTTAGCATCGACATTCGCGGTTATTTTGCAGCGGTATTCGGCATTTTTAAAGGAGCAATTGCCGTCAACGATGCCCTGCAAAGTCTCGCTCGAGTCAGGGATGAAAATGTTCCAATCTTTGTCTGGACAGCGCCCTTTGGCATTGGCAAAATTGGCAACGGCAGCGCTTCTTACCGAGCTCTCCTCGCTTCCCAGCAGAAGGTTATCAAAACCAATATTCGCTTGCTGCAAGGAGTTGACTTCGACATCGACGCGGCCCACGACCCGGTTCACCTGAGAACTTGGGCAAAAATGGCTGCTAGAATTAATGCCGGAATGTGGCATTACAGGGAGGCGATTAGGTACAGCCTAAAAGCTGAAGGGTTTCAGGTAAAACTGTGCCGAGAAAATCAGCTAGAACAACTCCTTTTAGAGGGATTAACGCAGCAAATAGCAGCCAGCGCGGTCAAAAACTGGAAGCTCTTGCAGCAGCTTGTCCGGGAGGTTGATGCTCGGTTAAATGAATTAACTCTCCGAAATGTCGGAGCTGCTCTGGTTAAGGAAGAGGCTGAGTCAATTCAGCAAGAGAACCGCAGGGTAGAAGCGGATGCTGTTGCTGGTGCTCCTGATATTACTCTGTCTGAGTATCTGAAGTTGAAGGACAAGCGCTCCAAGACAAACGGCGAACTCAATCAAGAGCGCAAGTACCAACTGCAAGAGACTTATGGTGTGTCGGTGACGCCCGAGCTGAAATTGAAGGACGACGACGGCTGGCTGCCTCAAATTCGCCTGCATTACTATTTGATCCATGACCCAGAGTTTGTCAGGAAACGAGATAAAAATCACTTGGCAGGCCATCAAGAAAGGGGTCAAGGGAAGGTTTGCCCGCAAGATTTGCGCTTCCTGAAAGCTTCTGTGGAAGCTCTCAAAAAGTTGGGGCTGATGGAATTCTTTGACTCAGACAGGGAGTATCGAGGGACTGACCCGGAGGTGATAGCCTTTGCTCAAAGGGTCAAGCAGTATTCTGCGGACGTGAAAGATTTTTTGGGTATCAACGTCCACCCTAATGCCCACCCAATGGAGGTGGTTCAGTATGTTTTGAAGGGGAAGCTGGGCTTTACCCTGCGACTGGTTCGCCAAGAAAGGTCGGAGGAACGAGATGCTTTGGGCAGGCCCAAGCGCATTCGAGTTTACCAGTTCCAGTTCCCCAACGACGGCAGGTCGGCGATTTTTGCAGCTTGGCAGCAGCGGGATGAGAAGGCCATCTCTTTGGCAGAAGCCGCGGCTCCCTGCTTGGAAGGGATTCCAGGTGGCACAGGGTCGGATAAAGATATGAAGATATCCGGGGGTGTGCCACCAAATGATGAAGCTGCGAACGCAGGGCGCTCCTTGAAAGTGGGCGCGCTAGTGCGGTTTGTTGGTGAGGTTCAAAAATATGTGGTTAAAGCTGTCTCAGGCGCTCGAGTGATGGTGCAATCGTTGCTTTCGGGTGCGATCGTCCACACTTGCGATCGCCGCTTGGAGCTGGCGGATGGAGGAGCGACATGAGAACGCTGCCAAAAAGTGTGATTCGTTTAGTCCCAGCGTGACCTGTAAAGGATTGTCTGTTCCGCAGAGCCTACTATGCTAAGGACTTCACAGCCTTTACCCTCATGTAAAAGACTCATCTGAGTCCGGCCGCGTCTCAGTACAGTATTAGACGCTCGCGGCGCCGGCTCGCCGAAAAAATACTTTTCAAACGCGATCTCGACGGGAACTCGCGGATGGAACGATCGCGCTCACCTATGCGTGCGGTCTCAGACTATATTGCCTCGAAAGACCGCAATACCCCTATCGCAGGAGTTCTGTGGGGGGCGCAGTTGGCGCTCTTCAAAGCAAGTAAGGCTGCGAGCGATCGTCAATAAACATATCTCAAGCCAATAAATAATAACTCCGATAAGTATCCGGTAAAAACTTGAAAGATTCCAATCCCTCACAAGTTAAATTAGAGATTTGTTTGATAGAGGATATCGTCTTTCCAAACGCTTCATCTCTGTTGGCATATCTGTCAGTTTTCGCGCGCTCAGCAATCGATGCTAGCTAGCCTCCATCATATCTTTGAAGTGCGTGAATATCAGACGTTTGTGCTTGCATCCGCTTGCAATTAATGCAGGCTCTAATATTAGAGATTTTCATTGATTGATTTAAAGAAATGTCGCTCTGCAATTTCTCTATCGAGAAATTGGTCTGAAAATTTATCAAAACAAGTCAGGTGCAATAGATGCACAGTTAAAAACTCATGTCAATCCCAAAAGGAAAGCGAGATTTGATTTCAATTTTGCCACTAAAACATTTGAAGGATATGCCGCCTGCAATTGAATTGCCTGCCAACTTTGCCAAAATTCATCCCCCGCGCTTTAACTGTGGCGAAATGGTGCGCTGGACGGGTGTTAGCGAAGAAGCTGACAGAGGAATGGTTATCGGCAAATTTTACAACTACGAACAGTGTCAATGCTGTTGGATGTGGTGTTACATCATTTGCCTTACTCCTGATTCCAAAAGTGCAACGTGGTGTCAGTTTGATACTGCCTGGGAGGAAGATTTGGAGAATTTTGAGGATGATAAAAAAGCAGCAGAATCTGACCGATAGAGAACGCAATTTGATTGCAGTTTACAGTCAATGCCAATTCGGAATGACACCGAGGCAGTTTTATGCAAAGTGGGGAGTGAGTTATGAGGAAATCGCTTTTATTTGTTCTCGTTCTGATTCTACAGTACGGCGTTGGTTTAAAACGGGTAAAAATCGCAGATTTCCTACTGCTGTCGATTTGCGTCATTTGGCTTTAATGGATTTTTTGCTGGAGCATTTTGAGGAAATTCCAGAGACATTGGTGGCTTTCCTGTGTCCGCCTTGCGAAGAGAATAGCCTGGATTAATAGTGGCGCGTATAACGGAAAGACTGTTTAGGGCAACGACTGTATACGTTGTCGCAATCATATACTGCTGACTTGTTCTAACAGTTTTGTTTGCTGCTATACATCAAGCTTTTTCAGCATCAAAAAATAATGTGAGCTTGTCTTAGCACAAACCTTGTCAAATATCAATGTCACCGTGACCTGTCTTTGACAAGATTATTCAATTACTGTCTTGGCAAGCAATGAAACAAGAGCACAATCTGTTACTTTTACTGCTGAGGTACTAAAATGACCTACTCTGAAAAATTGCACCCGTGG
>DATNQT010000678.1:0-3973 GCA_036703885.1 Candidatus Sericytochromatia bacterium | reverse complement strand
CCGAGTGCTGGAGGCACAACGGGTTCTAGACTTGCTCAAGGTGCAAGAGCTAGAGGACTATCTGCGCCATGTACGAGGAAGTGATGATACGGCTCAAGGTGTGGCAGAGAGATCGCCTGAACAGCAAATCAAAAAAGGCTATGAAGCTATTTTAAATAAAGCTATTCAGCTAGGAAAAGAACTCATTAAGTTAGAAAGCATTCCGCAACCTAATAGAACCGAAGTTGAGCGATCGCGTGTCATCGAGCTACGGAGAATCGAACAGGAAATTACCCAACAGTTCGCCGAATTTCTCAAAAGCTCTGAAGTAATGGCACTAGTAGCACAACTGAGGCAAACCACTGGAGGACAAAATTTCGATCTGGGGAACAACGCCACAAGCTTACAGGACAACCTGAAGCGACTCCAGCAAGATGCAGTTATTCTATATCCCTTTGTTTTAGTTGACCGACTGGAATTAGTTTTAGTCACCCCTTACGCGCCGCCAATTCGCCGCACCGTTGCTGTTAACCGAGACGAACTCAACCAAGCGATTATAGAATTCCGTTCTGCCCTAAAAAATCCCAGTACTAATGCTAAAGTTCCCGCTCAAAAACTATACAACTGGCTAATTAAACCCATTGAAAATGACTTAGCTCAAGCGGAAGCCAAAACTATCATCTATGCTCCTGATGGACAACTGCGCTATATTCCTCTAGCTGCTTTATATGATGGCAAGCAGTGGCTAGTCCAGAAATTTCGCATCAACAACATCACAGCTATTAGCCTTACAGACTTCAACACTAAACCTCAAAGTAAGCTGCAAGTCTTTGCGGGTGCTTTTACCCAAGGCAGTTATAGCTTTCAAATTGGAGGTCAGCAGTTTGCGTTTCGAGGGCTAGAGTATGCTGGGGTTGAAGTGGAAAATCTAGCAAGGACAGTTCCTGGCACAACGAAAGTATTGGATCAACAATTTAATCGAGAGACTGTTATGCAAATGAATGACTACTCAGTTGTTCATCTAGCGACTCATGCGGCGTTTGTTGTGGGACAGCCAGAAGAGTCGTTTATTCTATTTGGCAATGGCGATCGCGCAACTTTGCGAGATATAGAACGATGGCGTTTACCAAATGTGGATTTAATGGTGCTTTCTGCCTGTGAAACAGGTTTAGGTGATAAATTGGGTGACGGTAAAGAAATTCTGGGTTTTGGCTATCAGATGCAACGAACAGGGGCGAGGAGTGCGATCGCTTCCTTATGGTCAGTTGACGATGGTGGTACGCAAGCTTTGATGAACGCCTTCTACGGAACCCTAGAAATTGGCAATACGACGAAAGCTGAAGCCCTGCGTCAAGCACAAATCGCTCTAATCACCGACGACGTAAAAGCGATCGGTCAGCAACGAGGTCTTATTGTTGCCCGTCCTAGGAATAATCAGTCACCGGAAGTAGTTACCAACCGCCTCAGCCATCCTTACTATTGGGCATCTTTTATCCTGATTGGCAACGGGTTGTAATGTGGACAAAGACTTTAGGCTGGGAAACGGAATATATAGCAAAAGGCAGAAGGAAGAGGGCAGAGGGCTTTTATGTTTATTACTGGTACTTGGTCATTTCAGCTATTAAATCTGTCCTAACCTTTATGACGACAGCTATACCTCTTTTATGGATGTATTGTGCATAACCTGCTTTAAGTTTAGAGATATGTCGAAGTAGGCAAGCAATCCTCTATTTTGCCTAGAGAGGATATTACTTATGCAACTTAGAAAAATCGGTATATCACTCTTAGCTACTACCACTCTCGCTTTTACTCCTAATTTTCTGATGCCTTTCTTTGTGCCAGCAGCAATGGCTCAAACCGCAGCGAACCGGAAAGCGGAAGCTGATCGACTGTATGAGCAAAGTAATCAGCAGTATAGAATCAGTCAATTTGAAGCGGCTTTACAGTCTCGGCAACGGGCATTAGAAATCTATCAAGAGATTGGCGATCGCTTTGGGGAAGCCATTTCTCTCGGTGGTATTGGTACTACTTACTGGTATTTAGGTCAATTTCAGCGTTCAATTGAGTATTGCGATCGCTCTTTGGTTGTTGCACGAGAAATCAGCGATCGGTACTCAGAAACCTATGCTTTAGGATGTCTGGGTTGGGCTTATGCATCGTTGAATCAATACCAGCAAGCCATCAAAGTTTATCAACAACAGCTAACAATTGCACAGAACCTTAAAGAGCCTTCTACACAAGCTCATGCTCTCAGGGGTTTGGGTCAAGTTTACGATTTCCTACAGGAATACCAAAAAGCGCTGGGATTCTATCAGCAGTCGTTAGAAATAATCCGAACTCTCAGCAACCGTCAGGAAGAAGCTAAACTTTTAGGCAATCTCGGCTTAGTTTATAGCTCCTTGAGGCAATATCCGCCAGCTATTGATTTTTATCAGCAGTCTCTAATTATCCAACGGGTTATTGGCGATCGCCATACTGAAGGCATAACGCTGAATCGTATTGGCAATCTGCTAGCCGCACAAAATCAGCCAGAGTTAGCCATTGTTTTCTACAAGCAATCTGTCAAGGTTAGAGAAGATATTAGGCAAGACCTTTGGAAATTACCACAGACACAACAGGAAGCCTTTGTACAAACTGTTGCTAGTGCGTACCATAATCTCGCTGTCCTGCTGCGACAGCAAGGTCGGGAGTTAGAGGCACAACAAGTTGTGGATTTACTCAAAGTTCAGCCGTCACAAGCGCGTCGGGAAGCCTTGCCAGAGCTTCCACCGGAACGCCAAATCTGGGAAGGCTATGAAGTAATTCTAAACAAAACAATTGAGCTGGAGAGAGAACTGACACAACTGGAAAGCATTCAACCACCGTCTAGTAGAACACCAATGCAGCGGCAACGAATTGTTGAGCTAAGAAGAAATGAGCAACAGATTACCCAACAGGTTCTCGATTTCCTCAAGAGTCCTATAGTTGCAGCACTGGTAAAAGAGTTGAAATAAGTGTAGCAGTTGCCAAGAGCGGTTAGGACGGTATGAGCGCCTAAAACCCTTGAAGAAGACTGTGGCGAGTACTCAGTTCACAGTGAGCTTGTCGAACTGCACTCAGCACTCAGCACTCAGCACTCAGCACTTTGCTATACCTACTGGTAGGAAAGTTTTGCAGCGAAGGTCTAGGGCATCCCAAAGGATGCCCCAATTGCAGATATCCGAAAACGCAATAACTAGAAGTTCGACAAACTCTCTACACTCAGGGGAACCATATCCCCAGTTGTTGTCAATCCCAATAACATCGGCTCGTGAGGTCGAATAAACTTGCCCGTGAGTACGCAACGCTCTTCTTGCTGTGCCGTAGCTTCTATGCTGGCTCGAATATCGGATGCAGAAAATTCGGGTCGATAATCGCCTGATTTTTGCTGTACGTAGTTCCACAGGACATCTCGAATCAGAGCTTGATATCCCTGATTGCCAGAGAGTTCTTTGAGCTTTTCTTTGAGGTCTCTCTCCAAACGGATGCTAGTGACTTCCATATCAGTAGTTGCAGTCCGGGCGAGTGTACGCATCATGATTTTTTTCTCCAAATATGTGGACAGGTTTGTAATACCAGTGTAGTATTTAAAAGTCAGCATTAAAATCCATCTTCTAAGAAATTACCTTCTGTGAGCCTTCATCTATCTCTCTCCACCCCATGTCCTGCCGCTGCTAGCCTCCGAGGTTGGCAACCCACAGGAATGTCGGTGGAATTTTTGTATGAGGGCAGCCCTAGTTCAAGAGAACTGCATACAACAGTGATTGGAAATTACTTTAATAAAAACGCCGGAGATTTAGCGGCAGTCGATAGCAAAGCGCAACGAGATAACGTCTTTCCACAACAACATAAACGCAGCGGGAGGTACAGGCTTGCATAGTGCCGTACCAACATAGGACGAAAAGCCCCAAAAGTTTTTCCAGCCCCCGCTCCTAACTAAAAGAAGCGGGGGTTTTTGTATGAGGAGTCAAACCGT
>DATNQT010000677.1:0-5181 GCA_036703885.1 Candidatus Sericytochromatia bacterium | reverse complement strand
GGAATTACTTGGCGATCGCTATAAAAGTCTAAACTCGGACGGTGATAGGCAAAAGACATATAAACTAATGCCTTAGCATCAGTATGCTCTCGAATCAACGCGGCGACTGGCTTCACTGGGAACGCTTCATTTAACTCCCATACCCAGGATTTAGAAATCATCAATAGCCCCAATGTTAAGTACATCCCCACTATTAAAATTGGGATGAATGTTGGGTTGTTCTGCTTTACTCGCCAAGCTGCCAAGCCCATCATCAACGCAACAACCGCACTCATTATGATTAAAACTGGCTGAGGGTCTGCCATAACAAAGTAAATGCAACCCCCCAACCCCGCAAATACCAGAAAACCCAAAATACCTGCGAGAAATTGAGGATAAGCGTCTTGTTTTTGCCACAATTGTGCTAAATAAGCGGCAACAGCAAGAGCAAAAAACGGGTACAAAGGCATGATGTACCAAGGAAGCTTAGTTTTCATTAAAGAAATCACTCCCAGATAACCAACTGTGCCAATTAGAACCAGAGCGCCCCAGCTAGTATGGCGTTTCTGCCAAGCCAGATATAATCCTCCCGGCCAGAATACTAGCCAAGGCAAAGTGTATTTCAGCAACTCCAACAGGTAAAACCAGGGTGGGTTACTATGGCCCTCGACAGCTTGAGAAACACGTTCCAACCCTTGAGCCTGAAAATGAACCTGTAAAAAGCTCGTACCATAGTGCTGCCACTGAGCAGCATACCAGGCGAGCATCGGTAGATTGCCTAAGAAGATACCGAGCCAAAAATAGGGACTCCCCAACAAGGCAAGTTGTCTATCAGCTAGGAGAAATCCAAAAGCGATCGCTCCTAACGGCACAACCAAAAGACCTTTTGTAAAAGCGATCACGCCAAGACACAGTCCTACACCAACAGCCCAGCGCCTATCCTGACGGCATTTGAGCAGGAACAATAACAACAAGAGGAAAAAAGAAACGACCATGCCATCCAGCATGGCCAGACGCCCATGGCGCACAACAGGCAACAGCGTCAAGTAAACCCCAGCCCCCAAAACAGCTGGGAGACGTTCGCGAAAGACTTCTCGCCCTACTAGATACAGTAAAGGCACTCCACAAGCCGAAGAGACAGCACCTGGCAAGCGCGTGCTAAATTCTCCGACACCCCATAGCTTGTAGCTCAAAGCAATCAACCAATCCATCAAGGGCGGTTTATTGAGATATGGCTCTCCCCAAACCGTAGGATAGAGCCAGTTGCCAGTGCGATAGATTTCTCTAGCGACTAGAGCACGAGTCCCTTCATCCCAATCTCGTAAGGCTACGTTTCCCAGAGAAATACCCCAAAGGACAAAAGCTGCAATAAGAAAGCCCAAGAGCCACTGCGTCTCAGTAAGCGAACGATTCGAGGTTACAGCTAATTTTTTCATTCTGACTTGAAAAAGCAGGGGAGCAGGGAGTAGAGATGATTAAGTAGTTTTTCATGCATCCTAGCCTACGCAGTTCACAATCCGACTACTTGGAGGAATTAACCCGATATAAATAGTAGCTTTCGTTAGCGATAAAACTCCTTGTAAACTTCGCTAACAAGGATACATTCAAATCATTTCTTGATGTAGTCAGTTCGGAGTTTAGAATTAGAAGAATATGTTTTTTTGATTTTATTAGCTGACTGACTTGCTCTAATACAGCTACATGATCTACGTCTTTCCTTTGCTTGTTAAACAGCACAAAGCTACCCATTCCTTTTTTTTCTGGATAATAAAACTTTTTATTTAGATAACCGCCTATAGGTGAGACATTAGCATCTCTACTACCAACAATAAACATTTGGTCTAGCTGTTGGCTTTTGATAAAACTTGCCGCTTCTCGACTAGCAGAGTAAGGAATCACTAAATCTCGAAAAAAGCCGAACATACCACCAACGAGTTGGGCAGATAAAATCACCATGATGAAGGTAGTTTTCTGCTTTTTAACAAACTGCATCCAAGAGGTAATAGCTTTCTGCAACCTCTTCGGTATATTTGCAAGAGGTTGAATCAACAAATTTGAGTTTGAGTAATAACTAGAAATCCATAAAGAAACAATTAATAATATGTAGAAATGTCCGTAATGCCTCGGCGCACCCAAAAATTTCACATAGGTAAAAGTAATAATTTCCAGTGTACCAAATAGATACAAAAATAAAGGGATGGGTTTCCGAATTAGTAGAGTAGAAACAAAAGCAACTAAAAATAAAGAAATTAGAGCAAATATTACTAAATCTAAGTAGCGATCGCTAGGTATTAAAATCATAATGTATCCATTCCAAATTCTCGTGAGTGCTTTTGCTAGATGCTTAACATCCAGTCGTAGCATCCACCGAGTCAATCCCCCTTGTAATGTGCTATCCGCTGGAGGAATTAGTAGCATTAATGAAGTGACAATGCCAAGAAAAAATATAATTAGGCTACAGAGCGCATTTCCTCGGCTGGCTGTGAGAGACTTGGTAATTCTTTCACCTAAACTATACTCAACTACTAAGGTTACTCCTAGAGCAATAGAAATAAATAGACAGTAAGCGTTGGAGTTGGCTAGGAAGAAAAGAATGATTGAAAGGGAGAGATAACTCTTCTTTCGAGTAGGGTACAAGGCACAAA
The DNA here is from genome assembly GCA_036703885.1 of Candidatus Sericytochromatia bacterium. GTDB lineage: Bacteria > Cyanobacteriota > Cyanobacteriia > Cyanobacteriales > Coleofasciculaceae > CADCTM01. The sequence goes on along the minus strand of DATNQT010000677.1, from coordinate 2,557 downwards.
ACCCAAAAAGAAGCAATATCCCTATAGCGTAATTTCTACTAATAATTAAGTATTCTGAAAAAGGAAAGTATCCAAAAATAAATAATATTTTTTGTGCTTTTTTGAAAGGCGAGTATTTCAAAAAAATGTAGACGAATCCAGTAGCTAGAACGATATGAAATACTTGCATTATCACCGGGTTATAGGTGATTTTATTCAAGAGATAGAGACAGACATACCACAGTACAGGATGTCCTTCGTATTTGATATTTTTAAATAAATCTAGCCAGGAATTACTATCTCTAGTAATTAACCAAACATTAACTTCATCTCGCCACATTGAATGGTTTAAAATTCCAATTAAACCTAAACAAGAAAATATTATGGTTAATAAGTTTGTGAAACTAGCAGGGTTGCTTTTTATTGATTTATTGAGTTTGTTCGCTGTTGATTGAAGTAAATGCATTAACGTTTTTCCTTTCCATAAGGAACCTTTGAGAGGTGGCTAACATTTGTTTACAAACACTCTCTTAAGGCACTACAACTGCGGGATGAATGCGGTGACCAGTTACCGAGAAAGATTTGGCTCAATAACCCTTGGAAAACTCTCAAAATTTCGCCGTACCCAATCCATGCCAACTTCATTATTGAGCTTGATGTGCTGAGGTGTATTGGCATAGAGCTTGCCCAAAATGTTAGCGTCCTGTTCAATGACAACTCCAACCAGTCGTAGGAGATTCCGCTTGATCAAGTGGGCAAGGGGAGTGTGAGCCTTTATGAACATTAGAACAAAAACGCGAGAGTGAGTGTCTGATTCTGGAAGGTAGAAATGACACTCCTTGAGGTCTAGGAGTGGACTCTCACCATGAACCATTCCCATAAACGGGAAAAAGTTTTCTAGATGAGCCTCCAGCACTTGTGGCATAGCTAACAGTCCAGGATTTTTTAGGATCTCCCACAGTGTAGGCTTCTTCCGGGGTTGAGCAATGTATGCATGGGAGTGCAATCCTTCGTCAATAAAATGCTTCAACTGCACCTCTTCAATTTCAAACAACTCTCGATGTGTACCGTTTTGGTGATTGTAGTCGTGCATATTGAGCAGCAGGGTGAGCAGATCGGTTTTAATGCTGCACTCACCCGTAACCCCAATAAATTCGTACTCCCCTGCGATCTCATTCAGCACCGTCGGAATCGGAATTTTGGGTTCATATCCTCCGTAAGACCAGATAAAATCCCCTTGAACAATTAACTCCAAGGGCTGCATCAAGGATTTTGTGGACTTGTTAGAGCCAGGTAATACCGTGCAGCCTCCGCTATCAAACTCCAGCGCATGAAATGGACAAGCAACTTGACTGCTGCCATCTGATTTAGTCACGCACCACCCTTCGGACAGCATTGCACCCATGTGCGGACAGGCGTTTGACAACCCACTAATCTTGCCGTTGTTGTCCTGCCAAAGCACGTAATCGTTGCCGTAAAGTGAAGCCTTCATCGGCTGATTTAGCTTGAGCATGGAACGATGTGCCAATAACCACGGTGCGCCTTTCAGCTTCAGCATAAATGACTTTCAAATAACTTACTAATTAATCAGTAAGTTTATCAATCTATTGCGATACGGTCAAGTGGCGAATCTTCCAAGACAATAAAACAAAGTATCCTTGATAGGATGAAAAGGCAAACTATCGATTGTAATGCTGTGGCTCGATCCGTCAAGACAAAGCGAGTGAGCAAATCCGTTCGGCAAGTTCGGGATGCAGAAATGACGCAGCAACAGATTCTCGATGCCGCCGAACTGGAGTTTGCACGGCACGGTCTCAAAGGGACTCGTATGAGCGATATCGCGGCTCATGCCCGCATTACGACTGCTACCATTCATTACTACTTCGAGAACAAAGAAGGCTTATATAGAGCTGTGTTACAGCGCCCAATTAATGAAGTTCAGGCAATGGTGGAGCAACTTAATCTCGATCACTTGCCACCCGAAGACGCACTTAAGCAGATCATTCAGGTCGCCATTACTTACGAAGCAACGAATCCTCATCGTCAAATGCTTTGGTTTCAAGAATCGAGTCAGAATCAAGGCTTTTACTTTCAGCAAGCCAATGTAGAGAGCTTACACGCACACCTGCTCAAAATCTTGGAGCGTGGCATAACGGAGCATTGTTTTCGTCCACTTGACCCATTCTTAACATTAACCCATATCCTCAGCGTTTGCACGTTCTACTTCACAGTGCATGAAAACTGGAAACACTTGACTCCTGGCATTGATCGCCTCAGTCCAGAGATGGTGGAAAAGCATACCGAGGCAGCAATCAAATTTATTTTGGCGGCTGTGAAGAATTAATCTGGAAAGGTGAACTGGATACACATCAGTCACCTTAACAGGGGCATCTCTTAATCTTCCCAACCCACCGCTTCAGAAATCGAACCTAACCCCCGTTCCTCTAACTTTTGTAGCAACCCTTCCAAAATCCGCCGTACCATCCACGGGCCTTCGTAAACCCAGCCCGTGTAAACCTGAACTAGACTAGCACCCGCCGTAATCTTTTCCCAGGCATCCTCAGTGGTGAAGATGCCC
>DATNQT010000676.1:0-17516 GCA_036703885.1 Candidatus Sericytochromatia bacterium | reverse complement strand
AAATAGTAACCAAGTCCTAGATTGTTCAGAACCCTCCCCTCCCCTTGGCGGTCTTTGATTTCCCGGTAGATAACGAGTGCTTGTTGCCAAGACTGAAATGCCGCTTTAAATTGACGAGTCTGAGACTGCTCAATTCCCTGTTGCTTCAGTCGGTCGGCTTCCGCTTTCCGGGCATCTGGAGTTTGAGCCAATACCAGGGAAGTTTGGATTTGAGATTGGGGATTTTGGATTAAGGGAAAATCGCCAATTGTCAGGGTAGCTACTAGGGTGAGGAGGGCAGTCAGGCTAATTCTCTGGAGACGCATGGCTATCAACAGGGTCAGTTTTCAGCAATTATCTACTGAAAATCTATGTCTCACAATCTTGCACTTATGCCGTTTCACGTCTAGGTATTGAAGAAAAATCAGGATCTAAGTCTTCAAAACCTCCACCTTGAGACAGATAATAGAGAATGCTCTCATGGCGGAAGTTTCAGATGTTTAAGAAAAATATCTTTACAAAAATTCTCACGTCCTTCCTCACCTTTGTGCTGGTTGTTGCCTGTAGTCAGACCAATAAACCTGCCACAAATACCAATAGTTCAGGCAATACATCAGCAGGGACAGGCATACCCATTGGCATTGCCGTAGCACAGACCAGTAATGTTGCTTTACTGGGTCAAGAACAAGTTACTGGGGCAAAAATTGCCGAGCAGTATTTTAATCAAAAAGGTGGTGTCAACGGTACACCGATTAAATTAGTTTTCCAAGACACCGCAGGCGACGAACAAGGGACAATTAACGCCTTCAACACCTTAATTACGCAAGATAAAGTTGTTGGGATTGTGGGACCAACTCTATCACAGCAAGCCTTTGCCGCCGACCCAATTGCTGAACGCGCTAAAGTGCCTGTCTTAGCACCTTCTAATACAGCTAAAGGAATTCCTCAGATTGGGGAATACATTTCTCGTGTGTCAGCACCTGTAGCCGTTGTTGCTCCGAATGCGGTCAAACAAGCCCTCAAAATTAACCCTCAGATTAAGAAAGTTGCTGTCTTTTTTGCTCAAAATGATGCTTTCAGTAAGTCAGAAACCGAAACCTTCCAGCAGACGATTAAAGACCAAAAACTTGATTTAGTTACCGTACAAAAGTTTCAAACGACTGATACTGACTTCCAAACTCAAGCCACAAATGCTATAAATTTCAAACCTGACCTAATAATTATCTCAGGTCTAGCATCAGATGGCGGAAATTTAATCAAGCAACTGCGTCAGCTAGGATACAAAGGATTAATTATTGGTGGCAATGGTCTGAATACCTCCAATCTCTTTCCTGTGTGTCAGGCACAATGTAATGATGTCTTAATTGCTCAAGCCTATAGCCCTGAATTACCCAGTGAGATTAACAAAGCTTTCCGAGACGCTTATAAGGCTCAAAACAAAAAAGAACCCCCACAGTTTAGCGCTCAAGCTTTCACAGGAGTTCAGGTATTTGTAGAAGCCCTAAAAGCTTTGGATAGCAAGACTAAACTCAATACCTTATCTCTAGAGCAGCTACGGACACAACTGAATCAACAAATTTTAGCGGGCAAATACGACACACCTTTAGGAGATATTGCGTTCGATCCAGAGGGTGAAATCAAACAAGGTCAGTTTTATGTCGCTCAGGTCAAGATGGAGGCAGATGGAAAAACTGGTAAGTTCTCGTTCTTGAAGTAAGTTGATATTAGTTAGTCATTGGTCATTGATAGTTTACTAATGACCAATGATTGTTAAAACTAAAAATTAATTATGGATTTTACCCTGTTTCTACAACAATTCCTGAATGGTCTATCCATCGGAAGCGTATATGCCATTTTTGCCTTAGGTTATACGCTAGTTTTCTCTATTCTAGGAATTATCAATTTCGCTCACGGTGCTATTTTTACGCTAGGAGCTTACTTCACCTATAGCCTATCCGGAGGAGCCTTTGGGTTTAATGGATTGCTGGCTAATGCATCTTTACCCGTACAGTTACCTTTTATTATTGCTTTGTTTGTGGGTAGCATTTTAGCTGGTCTTGCTGGAGTTGTAGTGGAACGTTTAGCATTTAAACCCTTACGTGCTAGAGGTGCTGACCCACTTTTGACTTTGGTTTCAAGTTTAGGCGCGGCTGTTGTAATTGTGAATTTGATTCAGTATTTGGTTGGGGCGGAAATTTATACGTTTCCGGCTAATGCTTACGGAGATTTGCCAGCCGCGATTAATTTTGGAACGGCAGCAAGACCCGTTATGATACGTACCGTTCAAGTTGTAATTTTTGGGGTATCTGCAATAATTTTAGCGATTTTAACTTATTTGATTAATTACACAAAAATTGGCAAAGCTTTGCAAGCTGTGGCGGAGGATGCTACAACGGCGAGTTTGTTAGGCATTAATACAGAACGTTTTATTTTAATTACGTTCTTTTTGAGTGGATTCCTTGGAGGTTTGGCAGGAACGTTAGTAGGCTCTAGTGTGAGTATTGCTGGTCCTTACTTTGGGATTGCTTTCGGACTTAAAGGTTTAGGGGTAATTGTGTTGGGAGGGTTAGGGAATATTCCGGGTGCTGTAGTGGGGGGATTGCTGCTTGGTTTGGCGGAAGCGTTTGTCCCTTCAGAATATTCAGGTTATAAAGATGCGATCGCATTTGCCCTACTATTCATCATGCTCCTCGTTAGACCTCAAGGATTGTTAGGAAGAGCGCGTGTCACAAAAGTTTAGCTATGGCTCATTTATTTGGGCAGGGCAATAGACTTAGACATAACTGGCATATCATAAAGAAATTATTCCTCGCTTCAAGCAAGATCACTTTGCTGGTGGTATCCTAGCGGGTACTCAACGACTAGTCAGGGCTTATGTAGGGGCGAACAGCTGTTCGCCCTCATAGATTAAAACAATAAACCTCTAATATTAAATGTCGGACTTTATTAATAACTACGGCTTCTTAATCGTATCAATGATTTTTGGAGCCATATTAGGGCTTTCGGTGTACCTGCCACTGATGGCGGGTCAACTATCTTTGGCGACTCCAGGATTCTATGCTTTGGGGGGTTATATAGCTGCAATCTTATCAACTCAGGTGTTTAAGTTTACAGGCACTCTGTATCCTATTTCTTATTTATTGTTAGAAATGTTGGTGGCGGGTTTAGCTTCTGGAATACTCGCGATCGCACTGGGAATTCCGGTTCTCCGATTGCGGGGAATTTATTTAGCCATTGCCACCATTGCCTTTGTCGAAATCCTTAGAGTTCTGACTTTGAACCTAGAGATTACAGGAGGTGCCGTGGGGATTTTTGCCATCCCTCAACCCTTTCAATCTCGAATTGAATATCTGTGGATTGCCGCACCTCTGCTAATTTTAAGTATGTTCTTTCTCTATCGTCTAGAGCGCATCCGAGCGGGTCGAGCTTTAAGTGCTATCCGTGAGGATGAACTAGCCGCTGATGCAATGGGCATTAATCCAACTTATTATAAAGTACTGTCTTTTAGTTTAGGGGCAGTTTTAGCAGGATTGGTTGGCGCGGTAAGCGCTCATTTCTTGAATACCTGGAATGCCCGTCAAGGGACTTTTGATGCTAGTATTATTTACCTAGCATTTGTATTAATTGGTGGCTCTAGAACATTTGTGGGGCCCGTGTTAGGAGGGATGGTATTAACGGCTTTGCCGGAAGCTCTAAGAGGAATCTCTGGAACGCCTGGTCTACCCGTTTGGATGGCACAGTTTCTGCGAGATGGGCGTTTGATAATCTTCGGGCTACTAATTGTAATCGGCAGCGTATTCTATCCTCAAGGGATTATTACTCCAGAGCTATTAAATCGCTTTAAACCCCTAAAACGACAAAGACCATGAGTGACCATAAAAATGTTTTAGAAGGTTTAAAACCTGTATTAGAGGTAAGAGAGATTACTCGCCGATTTGGTGGTTTAGTGGCGGTGAATAAAGTCTCTTTTGCGGTGCAGAAAAATGAGATATTTGGTCTGATTGGTCCGAATGGCGCAGGGAAGACTACATTATTTAATTTGATTACAGGTTTGATGCCACCAACTGGGGGGCAACTGATTTATGAAGGAGAAGAAATTACTAAACTGCGTCCATACAAAATTGCGGCAAAAGGCATCGCTCGTACCTTTCAAAATCTACGCTTGTTTGGAAATTTGACCGCACTGGAAAATGTGGCGATCGCTCATCACATCCATAATAAAGCAGGTGTGATTCAAGGCGTGTTTGGCTTGCCCTCAGCCACCGCTCAAGAACAACGAACTTTTTCTAAAGCTATAGAACTATTAGAGTTAGTTGGACTTGCCCAAAGAGCAGAGGAAAAAGCACAAAACTTTGCCTATGGCGACCAAAGACGGTTAGAAATTGCCCGTGCTTTAGCCTTGGAACCCAAAATTCTATTATTAGATGAACCGGCAGCGGGTATGAACCCGAACGAAAAAGGTACCTTGAGCGATTTAATACGGCAAATTCGCGACTCTTTCAACTTGACAGTAGTCCTAATCGAGCATCACGTCCCGTTAGTCATGGGATTATGCGATCGCATTGCTGTATTAGACTTTGGTCAATTGATTGCTTTGGGTGAACCGGAGAAAGTTAAAAACGACCCAGCAGTTATTGAAGCCTATTTGGGAGATGAGTAAATTGTTTAGCGTTCATTGTTCAGTGTTAATTGCACAATTGCCATGAACTAGAAACCATGAACTATGAGCTATGAACTATGAAAAAAACACTACTTGAACTCAAGAGCCTATTCGTCAACTACGGTGCTATTCAAGCTCTCCAGGATATCAATCTGGTAGTCAACGAGGGTGAAATTGTGACGCTAATTGGTGCTAATGGTGCAGGGAAAAGTACCACCCTCAGAGCTATTTCACGATTAATCAATCCCTATAGAGGTCAGATTTTTTACAACGGACAAGATATCACACGGTATCGCCCCGATCGCGTTGTTAGCTTGGGTATTGCCCAAAGTCCGGAAGGACGCAGGGTACTGACACGGCAAACGGTTTTAACCAATCTAGAGTTAGGGGCTTATACTCGCTCCGACCGTTTGGGAATTAAATCGGATATTGAACGTCAGTTTCTCACCTTCCCCCGCTTGGGAGAACGCCGAAATCAGCTAGCGGGTACCTTAAGTGGTGGCGAACAGCAAATGTTAGCGATCGCTCGTGCTGTGATGAGCCGCCCGAAACTCTTGCTCCTTGATGAACCGAGTCTGGGTTTAGCCCCCCAAATTGTTCGTGAAATCTTTTCGGTGATTCGCCAGCTACACGACCTAGGAGTCACTGTCCTACTAGTGGAACAAAACGCTAACCTTGCTTTACAAACTGCCGATCGAGGCTACGTTCTAGAAGCTGGACAACTAACTCTTTCGGGTCTTGCCTCAGAACTCCTCAACGATGAACGTGTGCGAAAAGCTTATCTTGGTTAGATCTCAACTTGCTAAAGCTTGAATTTTGGCTTGACAAGTAAAAAAAAATACCCTCTTCTTTGTTGAGAGGGTATTGGTTTACATCAAAGTATTGAAATAAAGTATATAGGACAAATGTGAATAATTTGTGAATAGGTTCACTTAATTTATCTAAGAACAGCAATTCATACAAAATGCCCTTCCGCTCTTACAAGAGGGAAGGGCACGTCAGTAGTCCAAAAGCTTACATTTACTAGCGTATCTAGAACTTGTGAAGAATTTGTGAAAACCTAAGAATTAATCGGCTAACTTATCTAAGAACAGCAATTCATACAAAATACCCTCCCGCTCTTGTAAGAGGGAGGGTACGTCAGTAGTCCAAAAGCTTATAATTACTAACGTATCTGGAAGTTGTGAAGAATTTGTGAAAATCTAAAAAATAATCAGCGCTCACTCCTCGCTACTAAATCCTGCCTAGAGACTGTTTTCCTATCCAGCAAGTTAGGCTCAATCCTTTAAAGTCGTCTTATTGGCAGTGAGGGAGAGGATTTGAACGTGAAAAACTCTATGCTTGTTTTAGGCTTTTTCCTCTTTTTAGTTAGTCTCAGAGAAGGGTTTTTGGCTTTTTAGGAAACCTGACTTGAGATTGTGTTAATGAGGGTTGTTTTCCTCGTGCCTGGGTTGATTTCCACAAGTCAGACAAGCTTCCATTAGTAGGATTAAGGGTTGACCGCAATAGACACATCCCCCATTGAGATAGTGGCTAATCGACTCTTGAGGCAACTCCCGACACTTCAGACATCCCAAAAAACCATCCTGACTCTTGACGGCGAGACGGCGACATTCTGAACAGAGTTCGATTTTCCATTGCAAGTTAGTAAATTTCATAAGACAGACAGCGATCGCTCTAACTTTTGTATTGGCTCTACCAGTCTGTCATGACTTTATGTCATCCGTCTAAAGAAACATATTCTCTCTCCACTAGCTAATTCGACCAGGCAGAAGCCCCAAAACTTCGAGCAAGACAGAGGTACTTTGACGCTTATTCTCTCCCCTCGTTTCTAACGTTCCTCTGATTCATGGGAGGACAAGGGGGAAAAGCGAGAAATTTTAGCTGGTCACTTATTTCTGCCAAGCTGCACTAGCTGCATAAGGTCAGCTCTTGCCAGAGATACGTGAAAGCGTACAAGAAGTACTACGCCAATCTAGTCAACCTAATGTTTTTCTCTAACTTGACACTAACTTATCCTTCTTCACGCAGAGAAAAGCTTGCACCTAAGACACTAGGATTACTGGACAAGCAATCATTCATACACCTAGAGTATTTAAACTATGAAATACTTGCTCAAAGCCTTAGTCGTGGCAACTAGCGCCTTTGCCATCACCCATCCCGCCTTAGCGAACGAAGTTCAGGGTTCTCCTTCTGACACCAGCTATAGTCAGGCGGCTCTTCTAGCGATTGAGCCTGCCACGATTACTGCTAACAAAGGTAATGCCATCTATCAGGCTGACAGACTTAACCAAATTGCTCAATCAATTCCAGCCGCACAGGCTCTGACACCCCAACCCATTAAACCGCTTGACTTGTTCAAAGCTCCTGCTGCTACAATAGAGCGACTTTCTCAACAAGAGTACGAGCCAACACCCAAACCCATCGATCCAATTGGATCTTTCAGGATTGAGCCGCTCGATTCCGGTGTTAGTGTAACAGTTTCTCATTTCTGAGGGGTTTCACAATCTTCTGTGCTTGGTAGCAATTGACTTGTGTCAAGAGCATCGTTGATTGAAGGAAGCGCTGTATCAACGAAAACTTCACGAAGTGCGTGGAACAGGACTTTGAAAAACCCTTTTTGAATCTCCTTCTGTGGAGCAATGAGGCAAACTTCACGCGGAGACCAGAAGTGGTCATTAAAATCGTAGTAACTCATAATTGTGTTCTCTCCAGGGTAATTATAGTGATGGGGAGAATTCCAGGCATCTATTCTCAATGTCTTTGGCAGATGAGTGCTTTTGGGTATACGTAATGTCTAACTTGGTGTATGAATTTGAAGTAGATCGAGAAAGTTCCGTTAGGAAGGAAACCGAGTTAGTAGCCAAGTGTGAGAAAGAAAAAACCCACTGACATGAGCCAGTGAGGTAATTTTGACACTCGTTTTCTTATGTCTAACATTATAAAAATTTGCATCCCTTGAAGAGATCGCACTATAGTCACGACTTAAGCCATGACCAAAGTCATGCTGACCAAGTCACATCGAATCTAACCTCGAATTCATCGCGAGTGGCACAAATTTCAAACACACGATCCGTGGAGGTTAATTCCAACAAAATTTTTACGGGGTCGCTGATTGAGCAAAGAAATAGCTTACCTCCAGCCGCCAAAACATTTTTCCGAACTGAGGCAAGCGCCGCTAAACCCGAACTATCCATAAAAGTGACATTTTGCAGGTCAATTAAGACAACATTGACATCCTTTTTAAGACTGTCATTAACTTCCTGACAAAGTTGCTTACCCTCCAAGCTATCTAAGGTTCCAAATAGCTTAAATACTTTAATAATAGGATTCATAATCGGTGTTTTTTTACCTTGCCCTGAAGGCTTAGGCTTATCCTGAACTACACGCTCAATGCTGCATTTTTTCAAGGTTCTAGACACAAGCGTGTAAATGCCGTTATTTAAATTTTCTAAGGAAGTACTCAAAAGCTTAGTAGATTTCTTCACGGTACTAATCTAAGTTTGTACACTTCCATATATTTCTGGCTTGCATAGACCTTATGCAATTCACGAACAGCTCACTTCGCTTCACCAATTAGTGTAAATGCCGCCCAGTCTCTGGGCTGTGGGTATTGTTTCATCGTCGTCAGCATAGCACTTCGCAACGCTTGAGCTTTGTCAGGTTGCTGCTGTATCTGACGGTAAAACTCCGTCATCAAGGAGACGGTGGGGGCGTCTGGAACTGACCACAGGGAGACAATCACACTGTTGACACCAGCACTAATTAAGGATCGGGACAGTCCAATAACCCCATCGCCAGTAATACGTCCTCGCCCAGTGTCACAGGCACTGAGCACGACTAATTCAGCATTTAATTTAAGGTTTAGAATTTCAGAGGCGGTGAGCAAACCATTGTCCTTACCAGAGGGGGCAAGTGCGATCGCACCCGGTACACCCTCACCTGTAAAATCATCCAGTAAGCCGTGAGTTGCCAGGTGAATAATTCTTGCCTGTGCCATCTTTGGTAAAATCGCGGCTTTGGTAGCAAGGTTTCCTGTAATTGCTTGGGTGTTTAAGAGTTGAGCGATCGCTAAAGCTTCTCGTTCTGCTCCTGGTAAACTGGGCAACTGTTGTGGTGGCTCTCCAATTGCTGGTGGAATACTGGGCATAGTAGGATTCCCCACCACCAGCACATCCTTTCCGGAGACTTGTTGTCGTCGCTGATGAGTTAAGTCTAAAACTTGGATGGAGGGAGCCGAGAGAATGGTATGTTTTTCAATCAGGTATTTGCCCGTCGCATCTTGCAAAGCAGCGAAGGGAACAAGGAACAACTCACCTTGAGGGATGAAGATCACACGCGACTCTGGAGCAGTCGGCAGCAGTTCGGCAATCGGTTGAATTAGCAGTTGATATTGCTGTCCTCGTTGACCTTGAATCGTTTCATCCACTCTGTTCAGCACTGTTAGACCCCGCCCTCTCACCCCGATAGACTCACGAGTGTTAATGACAAGGTTTTGTAGAGAGCTATTTTGTTGTTGCCATAGAGGTTTTAGATCGCTGCGTTTAAATGCTACTTCTCCAGTGGGTTTGATGACCCAAATATAGAGTTCTGATTCATGGGTTTGGATTTTTTCTTGGACTTTAAAATTTTCATTAATAATTGAATATTCAACGAGGGTAGCATTTTGAGTTTTGGCAATTTGTTTAATCTGCTCAATCGTCGGTGCAGTAATAGTATTTGCCGTAGGCTTAGAAGATAAACGCCGTGCTAATAATTCAACAAATGCCCTTGACCGACCTCGTTCAGCAACTTCTAGAGCTGCCTCTATTTTATTTTGGGCAATCAGAACTTTTTGTAAATTGCTGTAGATAGCATTCTGGGTTTCAAAAATAGATACTTTATAAGCATCATTGCTATCTAATCTTGCTCGTAAAGATTCCCAAACCTTGATTCCCTCTAGTAAATTTTTCTCTGCATCGGCGAGATTGCCCGACTGAAGTTGAGCTAAGGCTAAATTATTTCGTGCTACCCCTTCTCCTCGACGTTCGCTGTAAGCAGAAGTCAATTTAAAATACTGCTGATAAAACTCAATAGCGCGGGGTAAGTTTCCCATCTGAAAGTAGGCAAGCCCCTCATTTCCTCGAATGGCATATAAGAGACGAGCATCATTGATGTAGTTCCACGAAATATTCCAAGCTTGCTCATAAAATTGAATGGCTTTGGGATAGTCACCCATAAAGTAGTAAGTGCCTCCCAAATTTGAGAGTACTTTAGACAGTTCCCGGCGGTTTTTGATTTGCTGGGCAATTGCCGAAGACTGTTGAAAGGATTCAGTCGCTTTGGCATAGTTGCCTAAAGTTTGGTAAACAATACCTAGATTTGAGAGAGCCTGAATCTCCCCAAGACTATCTTTAATTTCTCGTGCGATCGCTAAATACTGCTGCTGAAATGCGATCGCTTTTTCATACTCGCCTAAAGCTAGGGTAACAATGCCTATGTCTCCTAGCGCTTTGCCCTCCCCTTTGCGATCTTTGATTTCCTGTGAGAGAGCTAAACGCTTTTGATGATACTCAATGGCTTTGGCATATAAGTCTGCGGCATAGTAAGTATTACCGATATTCGCAAGGGCTACTCCTCCTAAGCGTGGGTCGGTGCCGTTATAGTAATAACCCTTATGCCAGGTATAGTTCCAATATTCATTCAGGTAATTAATCGCTTCATAATAGTTCGCTGACAAGCTGTATGCAAGCCCCAGATTTCCTAGAACCCTCACTTCTAGATTGCGATCGCTAATATCTTTGGCAATCGTCAAACTTTGTTTGTAAAATTCAATCGCTTTGTCATATTCACCCTCCACATGGTAACCAATACCGATAGTTGAGAGAGCTTTGGCTTGTAAAGAGCGATCGCCTGATGTTTGTACAGTTTGCAATTCACTTTCAGACTTTACACGCATTAAATAGGCATCACTCACCTCTTCAGAGGCAAAGTAAGCAATTCCTCGACTCGTGACAAACTGTCCCTCCCATGGAATATCTAGAAGAGGCTGGTAAATACTCAGAGGTTGCTGCTGAGACGATAGAGTGGTGTCGGTTTGGCTAGCAAATGAAGTTTGGATGAACTGCCAATTTAAAATTGCCGATCCCGGTGCGGTCAGAATTGTAATGAGGAAGGTGATGAGAGCGCTAAGGATAATTCTTCTAGGACGCATTGCCATCAATTGGAGAGAGATTATTTCTTGATTTTCGCAAGAAGCAACATCTAACCCTAACAGAGGTCACACCGGAACGGGAATACCTTATTTATCCCTATTTCAACAACAATATAGGGACACGTAACTATGTGTCCCTACCGCTGTATATTAATCGAATCGCGCAAGAATATAGGTTCGGATTGAATACAAAGCCAAAGGCGATCGCAAAGCGCCACTGCCAAACCCAGAGCGCAACTACGAGTTTCTAAACGTTTAACAGGTTAGTAATTCTATTTAGGCTCTAGGATTAACGTCCTTTGCCATCTCCAGGTAATCAGCTGGATTTCCTGTGGTGTTGGGTGACGATTTCATGTCATCCCCTTCAGGAACCTCAAAGTTGGATGCCGTAGCAGTAGCTGCCGCTTCTACACCTGCACCCGATTTGTCAATCTCACTGACACTGTATTCTTTAGAGGCTTCGTAGTCTGCATCAACATCAACGCTCTGAACTTTCTCTTCCCCACTAGCCATTCTCTCAGCGGCTAGTTGTGCCTCATGGATATCATCAACTTGATCGGGGTTTGGCTTCACTTCGTCAGGCATAGTAGACTCCTTAATTTTAATTTTTCTACTCGTGTCGCTAATCCTATCAATATCGATCCCCATTGCTTTAGCGTCTTGAGGAATATTTTTTATCTCCCTAGAAGGGAATATTTATCCTGCATCGTACTCTCGATGGAATTCTCTCTATTGGAGGGCGATTTCAATTCGTAAACTCTGATACCTCTTAGAGTGAACACGTTTATTTACTCTAGAGAAAACTTATGACCTCAGCTTCAGAAACTGGTCGCTCTTCAACTCGTTCCGAAGACACCAAAAAAGTGGTGCAAGCCTTTGATGCCCTAGGAACGGATGAGAAACTGGCGCTACTATACTATATTTATGAAAAAATGGGAGATTCCATCACGCCTGCTGCTCCCACGGCGGCTAACCCAGAAATGGCTCCTCAACTGCTAGGAAATTTCTATGAGATGTCAGATGATGAGCAGTTGGCTGTAATGCGAGCGATCACGAATCGTGAAGATACAGAATTATCCCGTGCCTACGGAGGACTGACGGAGAATAATCAGCTAGTTGTTTGGTATGCTTGGGCTGTGGCAATGGGCGACACTGTAGTAGATATGCCACAAGATTATCAAGCTACTCAAGCCATTAACGATGCCCTGTCTCAAATTGAAGGTCTTGACTTTGAGAGCCAAATCTCACTGTTACGCGAGGTAGTTGGAAATATGGGCCATAGCGATGTCAAGCCGATTCCTACCCAGGAGGAAACTGGCAAGACGGCAAGTTTGTAAATCCCAAAGATTGAGCGAAAAGCGCTTCATTTGAAGGCTACGGTTCGAGCAACCCGCAGAATATTCCTAGCTAGAGGTGTGATACTCGGCTCCTGAAACAGCCTAGTTGCACACTCTTTTTTCTATCAAGCTACTGTAAACTAAGCCACTGCTTTATGGTAAGTTTGCTCGTTGAGCCTTAGTCTAGCGGGGGCATCTTAATGCACGCCACCCTACAGCTAAAAGCTCGTGGGAATATCCAATCAGGAACATATTGCAATGACTATTAATACAGCCAAGCTTGAGAGCATTCTTCAAAATTTTGTTACTGGCGCAAGCGATGTTCAGGGAGCCGCCCTTGTTTCTCCTGATGGACTCCCCTTAGCATCCAGCTTACCGGGTGAGATGGACGAAGAACGAGTATCAGCCATGTCAGCTGCCATGCTGTCATTAGGCGAACGTATTGGCAGTGAATTATCCAGAGGCTTTTTAGACCGTATTTATGTTGAGGGAGATCAGGGCTATGGCATACTCACGAACTGTGGTGAATATGCAGTCCTTCTTGTCTTAGCAAGTAAAGCGGCTAAACAAGGGGTGCTGATGCTGGAGATTAAGCGCGTGATTCCAGAGTTGAAGGCAGCTTTAAGCTGAGGTAAGCTGGTAGATAAAGGGGAAGCAAAGAAGGGAGGCTACACGCCTCCAATGAGGATGGAAGCTCAACCCTCAATGATTATTCATTGGCTTGAGGGGCTTATCCGTTTCCATTTGATAGGCTAAAGCTACTTTCCCGATGACCCTACTTTCCTAAAGCTTATCTTCAGAGATTCTTTACAGTGTTTACTTATCTTAAGCTAGTTCTGTTGAACTTCGGTGACCGCTATACCCAGTTGCCCTACAAGTTCTGCGCTAAGGGATTAATCTAGAAGTTACTTTTCAGTAGTCCACCTGTATTAGTCCTACAGAATCTTCTACGTCTCTCTTGCCCCAACCAGAGCCTGAATGCAGTGATAATAATCTAATTCAGTCTAATTCAGTCAAAATAGATAATAGATACCCTAACATATCTTTATTAAGAAAGATATTTATTAAGACTGATGCCATAATTATAGAAACTTAATTAAATATATATTAATTCAATTCTAGAAATGGTAGATGGTAACCTAGTCTACTCAACTCCAAGCAAGTTTCAGGCATCACAGAGGCGTTCCAATGACAGTGACTTAACCTTTACAGACCCTGAAATTGAGTTTTAAATTTAATGTTTATGAAGCTATTATAAAATTATATCTTATTTGTTTGAGGTAGAAAAGCCGCGAAAAATTGAGAATTCTTCACTTTCAGTTTAGAAATAACCAAAATATCACCTATTTCCGAAAAATATTTAGAAACTCACTGAAAGACCAATGGCAATTACAAGTTCTTTGGCCGAATTTTCCTTACCAGAACTATTTCAATTTCTAGATCAAGGTAGCAAAACCGGATTGCTCACCCTGAGATTTCAACCTGATATCCATAGCCCAGAGAAACGAGTGCGTCATGCTCTAATGCACCAAGGTCGCATTGTAGCTGTTACCAATCGTCTTAATCATCAATGCTTGCTGGCGATGATTTGTCAGCGCGGCTGGATCAGCCCTGAGGCGCTGCGAGAGCAGGTTAATCGGTGTCCTGCTAATATGCCAATTGGTCTTTACTTGAAGACTCAGGGGTTCTTACAACCCGAGCAGTTGAGACTGCTGTTTCATGCCCAAGTGTTACAGCAAATTTGCGGCTTATTTCGGCTTAGGGATGCTCAGTTTAAATTTGACTCGAAAGCGACTTTGCCAACAACAGAGATGACAGGTTTAAGCCTTAGTGCTACCGAAGCAACACTAATGGGTCTGCGAGTGCTACGAGACTGGAGAGCATTGGCAGACAAGCTACCCGAGCCAACTTCTGCCCTATCCAAGGTAGTCTTAGGTAAGCGTCACCTACGGCTAGATTCTTTGGAAGGACGAGTTTGGCAGTCGGCAAATGGGTCGGTTCCCCTAAATACGCTAGCTAGCCAATTTAAACAACCCGTGGAAACGATTCAACAAACTGCCTTCCGCCTAATCAGCGTGGGTTTAGTTGCAGAAGTACCAACGATCGCTCCCTCTCGTACTAGAGTTGTGGGAGAAGAAGTCCTAGAGTCAGTTGCCGTTGCGGCAAATCCCGATAAAGAAGGTAATGTGCAATCCCCCAGTAATTCCTTTATGCAAAACCTACTTGGTTTCCTGAGGAGCAAGTAAGCGTGGAAATCATGCGTCTAGTTGTGACCGGTACGGTAGGTGCCGGAAAGTCCACGTTTATTCGCTCGGTCAGTGAGATTGATGTAGTCGATACAGACCGCCAAACGACAGATGAATCTGCTGCCATTAAGAAAAGAACGACGGTGGCAATGGACTTTGGACGCTTGCAATTTGCCCCAGGAATGGCGCTGCATCTCTATGGTACTCCCGGACAGTCTCGCTTCGATTTCATGTGGGATATTCTGATTCGTAAGGCTCACGCTTACATCCTTTTGGTTGATGCTCATCGCCCTAGCGATTTTCGTCTAGCCCGGAAAATGCTGGCTTTTATGAATCAGCGGGTCGAAATTCCCCTGCTTATCGGTCTGACTCATATGGATTGTGATGGTGCCTGGTCTGAGGAAAATGTGGCGCTGGCTTTGGGCTTTGTCGATGGCAAAAACCGTCCACCCTTTGTAATCCTGAATGCTAATCAAAGAGAATCTGTCATCGAAGCTTTAATTGTGTTAATACAACACTGTATGCAAAGCTCAGTTATTTAATATATTCTTCTTTACCACAAACTGGCTTAATAAGCTTTAGTGAAGGGGTAGCAATTCAAACAAAAATTGTAGTCTCAAAAAAATTAAATTCATATCAAAAAATGCCAAATTGACCAGATGAAAATTAATCCTTCTGAAAGATTAGTGAAACTAGGTGACCTCGCTAAGATAGAAAAATTCAGATTTAGGAATACTAAGGCTAGCCTTCAGAGCTAAAAGTTTCCAAAAATACAACTAAAGATATAGAAACATAAAAAATTAATCAATTCTTTCTCTAAAAATTGGTGTTTTCTGTACAGCTATAACCCTAAGAAGGGTTATCAGGCTACCTTATAGATTTCTACCCTTAGATTGATGTAGATAATCTATAATAAGCGTTAAATAACTTTATGTTAAGTCTTATTAAGAAAACTCCAAGCCTTTGGATGCAAAGCTTGTATACCAATACTCCTTTACCAGCCTTCTATTGAATTACTATGTGTGTTACTGGCTCTATAATCGACTTCTCCCTTCCAGAAATTTTTCAGTTTATTGAAAAAGGACGTAAAACTGGCTTGCTGAGGCTCCGTGCTTTGTCAGACACTCCGGAAAGGGAGGGGAAGCTCTTTTATATTTGGGTGCGTAAGGGTCGAATTGTGGCAGCCGCCGATCGCCTAGACCAACAGGGCTTAGTTTCGCTGATTGACCAACGCCAGTGGATCAGCGATCGCGTATTCGATAAGCTCGTTCATTGGTGTTGCCCACTCGACGAACCACTGGGTAAATACCTTAAAGAGCAAGGGGTCTTACAAGCCGAACAACTAAAACGGCTATTCCAGATTCAGGTATTGCAGCAAGTGTGCGCCTTGTTTCAACTCAAGGATGCTGAGTTTAAATTCGTCCAAAATGTGTCCATACCACCACGGGAAATAACAGGTGTGAGCGTACCAGCGACCGAAGCGGCATTAGTAGGGTTACGAGTGTTGAAAAACTGGGAAGCTTTAGCCGACAAATTGCCCGATCCTAATAGCGGTTTGGCAAGCCTTATTGTCGGTCAACCCCACTACCGCTTGGATAAATTGGAGTGGCAGATTTGGGAGTACACCAAAGGAACCGTTTCTCTAAATGCGATCGCACAGCAACTGAGACTCCCTATCGAAAAAGTGCAGCAGGTAGCTTTCCGATTAATTGCCGTGAATCTAGCAGAAGAAGTGCCCTTGGTAGCGGGTTCCCTACCCTCACCAACAGCCGATCCTCTACCCACGCAATTAATTGATGAAGCTGAAAAACAGAATGTTAGTCAATCATTCATGCAAAATTTAGTAGATTTCTTGCGTAATAAAGTCTAATATTGAGTTCGATTGATTACCCCTACTTATGTGACAGTGCTTCACCACTAGTGCAGGGTGGCAGAAATAAGTAACCAGCGACAAGTAGTTGAATGCCTTATGCTTAAAGGACATTTGACTTTTGACTGCCGAGGGAACGGTACTAGTGGAAGTAAGTCAAACCTCAAATGAAATGCTGCAATAAATCTAACTTATAGCTGTCGCCATAAAGATTAGGACAAATCTAACGGTTGAAACAACCACTTATCAGTAATAAACATAAAAGCCCTCTGCCTTCTGCCTTT
This sequence comes from Candidatus Sericytochromatia bacterium, assembly GCA_036703885.1. GTDB lineage: Bacteria > Cyanobacteriota > Cyanobacteriia > Cyanobacteriales > Coleofasciculaceae > CADCTM01. The sequence goes on along the minus strand of DATNQT010000676.1, from coordinate 947 downwards.
TGCTATATTTCATGGGGATACTACTCGTTTTAGGTGTTCTTGACCCCATTCACAAAGGGCTTGCAAAGTGGGTTTGAGACTTCTACCGTAATCTGTGAATGAGTACTCGACCTTAGGAGGTACATCTGAATAGACTTTTCGGTTAACAATCCCATCACTTTCCAGTTCTCGAAGTTGTTGTGTCAGCACTTTTTCGCTGATTTCAGGTATCAAACGCTTCAGTTCACTAAAACGTCTTGCTTTATCTTTCAGATGCCACAAAATTAAAATTTTCCACTTACCGCCTAAAACTTTTAGCGTAGTTTGCACAAATATCGTGCCTTCCGTTTGTTCTTCTTGCATTTGAAGTGTTTTTTGAAGGCTATAAGGGCTTACAAAAAAGTAAGTACTTCCCAAAAAGTAAGTAGAAGTATAACCTGTTGATTGTTAAACAATCATCTCAACTATCAAGAGGCAACAATATGTCATCGTTGCAAGGAAAAGTGGCGATTGTGACGGGTTCATCGCGTGGAATTGGACGGGCAATTGCCGAACGGTTAGGAAGGGACGGCGCTAACGTCGTTGTGACTTATGTCGGCAACCGAGATAAGGCAGAGGGGGTTGTTTCAACCATTAAGGCATATGGGACAGAGGCAATTGCCCTACAAGTTGACATAAGAAATGTTGCCGATATTCGCAACCTGTTTCAAAAAACTCTCGAACACTTCGGCAAGTTAGACATTCTCGTCAATAACGCTGCTGGGAAAAACGTATTTAAACCAACTGCTGAACTAACGGAAGAAGAGTACAACAGTATGTTTGATATTACTAGAGGTGTCTACTTTGCGCTTCAGGAGGCAGCACGGCACATGGCAGACGGAGGGCGCATCGTCAGTCTGTCTACCAGTGGTACAGTAATGGCAATTCCTACAGGTGGTGCTTATGCAGGTTGTAAGGCGGCAATCGAG
>DATNQT010000675.1:0-5220 GCA_036703885.1 Candidatus Sericytochromatia bacterium | reverse complement strand
AACATGAGACGTGGCGAGTCGTCATTATCGCGTCTGCTAGTTCAAAGGTGGCGTCTTTGGCATTGCCGAGACATTCATAAGCTTGTTGACGAAATTCCCGTAATTGTTCAAACTTCATGGCAGGTAGATTTGAGATTTTTTGCTGAATTCTCAATTTTCTACCCTTACGCTGTCTGTTGAAACTATCGCAGACAGTTTTTTTTTGAGGTTGTCAGCCGCAGACAACCTCAACGGTCGTCGGCATCTATGCTAGTGGTTGAGCCTCATAGCTCTTCACCAGCGACCATTGCCGTTCTTAAGTTGAAATTTAACCCTGCTTTAAGACGTGCTTAGTCTAAACTCCAATATGTTTTTAAACAGTGCGAATTACAATTATAGCAGAAATATCGATGTAGAAATACAGCTATAGCTTTTGCTTTTGAATCAAAATACAATGTACCTATATACTTATAATATGAAGGAAGTTAAGATGCTAAAACGATTTTACCGTCACAAGTGGCAAAGATTTTCTCGAATCGCAAATCAACTGCTTGCAGGAATTTTTACACTGATTCTGACCTTAATGCTGGGCTGGGCTGGAACATTCCCCAGTTTTTCTCAGACTCCAACACCTTCTTCCACTCAGAAATCAATTCCGGCTTCAAAGAAGGAGCTGATTGCCCAAATCAAGGAAAAACTCAATCAAGATTTAGTATTTCGGATTGAGAACAAGCTTTCTCCAGATCTAAAAGAAGTTGATAAAAAGGTTGAGCCGTACAAAAAGAACCTGACTTTTCAAGAGATAGAAGAGATAGAAAGTTATTATAAAAACGAATATACCCGGCTTAAGAAGGCTAAGGAGTCCGATTTACGGGAAAAAATCAACGATGATTTTCTCGGTGGTCTGGGTTGGTTCGCAGCTTTTGTTATTTTTATATTATATATGTGTAAGGAAAGCTTACAACAGCTAGTTAGCAGCTTTTTCTCTGCAGTAGGTACTTGGATCTATAATAGGTGTGCTGGAACCAGACTTTTACGTGGAATTGCTCTACGACATTATCGGAAGGGACTAATTGAGAAGTGTCAGGAGTTGAAAATCCCATTTCGACCAGATAGACCCCTGAAGATTCGCGATATCTACGTTCCTCTCAAAGTTACAGGTACTAGGGATAATGAACAGATTGATGCCTACGCTGCTGTGAACAAATATCGCCGACTTATAGTTAAAGGCGCACCTGGTTCTGGTAAGTCAATGCTGCTCAAGTATCTTGCTCTTAGCTACGCGGAAGGTAGGTTGAATCTACCAGAGCAGCCTGTACCAGTTTTGTTAGAGCTCCATCGGCTAAGCAAATCAGATAAGCCATTAGAAAAGCACTTTGTAGAGGCATTGGATCGAGATGATTTTCCTCACTCTGAGCTCTTTATAGAGCATAGTTTAGCTAAAGGTACACTAATGCTGCTGCTAGATGGTCTGGATGAAGTGAATAGCGATAATCGCTGGCGAGTCGTAGCAGAAATTAAAGACTTATTGGACAAGTACCCAAATTGCCGTGTCATTATTACTTGCCGTACAGCAGTCTACAAAGGTGAATTCGACGATTTGAACAATCTTGAGACTCTGGAAGTTGTTGAATTTATTGATCGACAGATTCGAGTTTTTTTGAAAGCATGGAAGCAATATATGCCACCAGGAAAGTCGATTGAGCAACTGATGCAGACTTTGCACGATCAACCTCGTATCATGGCGTTAGCGCGCAATCCGCTGATGTTAACTATTATTGCCTATCTCTATGCTGATACCTCATTGGTACTGCCTCGCTCACGCGCCGAGTTCTATCGGAAATCTACAGATATTTTGCTCGATCAATGGCATCAGGAACACAATCACTTTCAGGCACGCGATAAGCGGCTTGTACTCCAGGATTTAGCTATTTACAACCAAGATACTGCTAGGCAGGAACAGCAAGACAGCCGTAGCATTAACTACAAGACGGTTTTGCAGCAAATAAAGCTGGTACTTCCTGAACTTAATCTCCAGCCAGACCAAGACGCTTTGCCCCTACTCAACGAAATTGTCGAACGCAGCAGCTTACTCATCAAAATAGATGGAGGTGAAAAATATCAGTTTGCCCATCTTACTCTACAAGAGTTTTTCACTGCGTCTAAGTTAATAGATGATAAGGATGGTCTACTCGCTCGTTTCAAAGCTGATAATGACGCTTGGCGTGAGACAGTAAAACTCTGGTGTGGACTTGCTGAGAATAGTACAGATTTAATTCGGGAAGTACGCACGATTTCGGAGATTACTGCTTTTGAGTGTTTAGCTGATGCTCAGAGGGTAGATGTAGCCTTGGCAGACGAAATTATCAATAGCTTTAAGGAGCAACTCGGAACAGGTGGTAACGATGATGCGGTAAATCGTGCCTTTGCTTCTGTAGCTGCGGACGACCGGAGACGCACTGATGTATTCAACTTCTTGAAAGAGACGCTTGAAAATAATGGAGAAACAGATGCCCGTAGCGAGGCAGCAGCGAATGCTTTATCAATGACTAACTTACCTAAAGCTGCTGATGTGCTGGCTCGTGAGTATGCGAATAGGACTGAACTGCGTCCTGTACTGCATTTTTCTTTGGTACGAATGGGAGATTTAGCTGTGCCAAAAATCTCATCTATAGTGGAATCTAGATCGGTTGAGTTGATGCACATTCTAGTTGATATAGGAACTCCGACAGCTACACAAATGCTAGTTTCTTGGATTTGGCATAGCAATCAGAGCTTAGCAAGTTGTGCTGCATTGCTCTTAGCACATTTGCTGCGACACTCCGAGCAAGAAAAAGTAATTGAGAGTTACGAACTTACAGAAGACCAGAAGAAAGTAAAAGAGCGATTGGACTGGATTTGGGAACCTTTTGAAACCTCCACTAACTCTACTTTGAGCATCATTGCTGGTCGAGTTGCTTATCTTATAAGCCGAGTTCCGCTTGAGATAGCTAACTCTGTTCGAGTGCTTTCGTTAGATCCTAGACTAATTATACCTATCTGTTCAATAGAGCTATATAATCAGAAAACCAACTTATTACAAATCAAGTCGCTGCATTTAATTAATTCAATTAAAAAGGCTATTGAGTTAGCAAAAGAAAAGGATGCAAACAAAATTTCGATAGAAATATATGACAACGAAATGCGAAATATTCTTGGTGAAATAGAAACGCTATGGGATTTCCTTTTCTTGAAGATAGAGCCTAGCCTACAAATTACATTACTCTGTCAATACGTATTCTATCCCCGCCTAGTAGAGGAACATTGGTATGGCAGTATAAGAAAAAGACAGAAGCAAAAGGAAACAATACGATCTCTAGAAAAACAAAAAGAAATTACATTGTTAGAAGCGTTATCATTCTTCTTATCAAGCTTATTCTTATTATTTAGCGTTAGGGTTCCTGTGTTATTCATGTTAGTTGGGTTGACGAGGAGTAGAAATATCTATTGGGAGTGGACGATTGAGGAAAGAACCTTAAGAGGGGAGGTGTCAATACTTCTTGAGCTGTTTGAATTCTCAAGCGAGGAGGCAGAGAAGTTAGCGATGGAGATGGACGCAGAGTGGCAAAAGACCAAGGATGCAGTTTAAGCGAAATCTGCATCAGCTACTACCCATTGAGAGTTAACCTTCGATCGCAAAGCAGGATTTTCAAGATACTGAAAAGAGAAAGCAGTCCTACAAGGACGGTACTTTCCTCTGTGTTCTCTGCGGTTAAATCATTTCGATGCAACCGGAAACGATATTACAAAAGAAACCAGGTTTTTTGGAGTTTTTGGGTGGTGTAGCGATGTGGATATGTTCGTCCATATATAGCGCTATGCTCATTTAATTATTCCTTGGGAACGGAGTTTTTTTGCCGCTTGAGATTCGCCGGCTTCTAATCGCAACTTTTCAGCATACTTGAATCGGCGCTGCATATCTGCATCAAGCTCTTGTTTGCGATCCCAATAATAAGCGAAAGCAGAATGAATTTGGCTCATTGTCAAATAACGATGATTTAGGTGCAACTCGGCGGGACTCCACCCGTAAGCAATATGAGCTTGTACTAATTCAATCACTTTCATTGTGGTTCCGGCGATGATAGGCACATTCTTCTCATCTAATTCCACATATTTATATTCGGTTGCAGTTAGTGGCATAGTTTACCTCGTTGATGGATCTAATTTAATTAGATCGATCGCCCTCTACAGTTGACAGTTGACAGTTGACAGATGAAGCGCGAGGTTTTACCCGGTTTCTGGCCACACCCAAAATCAAAGAAACCGGGTTTTTTGCAGTTTTTCGGTGGTGTATCGATGTTTTTGGAAAAAACCCGGTTTCTGGCCACACCCAAAATCGCTAAAATAAAACAAAGACCAACCAGAAAGGCGATTATTGTGAGCGATTCCACCATAGAACAGATTTTGAAATTGGCCTCTCAGCGCGCGGATGCTGCTGAAGTATACTACCTGTCGAGTCAAGACACCCCCATCGAATTTGAAAACAATCGCCTCAAATCCCTGCAAACCAAAGCCCTGCGAGGCGTAGCACTCCGACTGATTTACAATGGCAAAATCGGCTTTGCCAGTTCCACAGATTTAACGCGGATAGACGATTTAGTAGATGCAGCGATTCAAACAGCCGAAATCGGCGACCCCGCAGAATTTGAACTCGCCTCCAACTTCCACCTCAAAGGCCCGGAAACCACCTACACTCCGCCCACAACTCAAGAATTAGTCGAAAACGGCAAAAACCTCATCGAACAAGTTCACGCCTACAATCCCGATATTATGGTAGATGTCGGCTTTCACGTCCGCAGCGGCATCGTGAAAATTGCCACCACGCAAGACCTGTATGCCGAAAGAAGCAGCCAAATAGTCAGCGGCTCGATCTCGGGAAATTTGGTACAGGGAGAAGACTTTATGCAAGCATACAGTTACGACGTAGCGCGCGATCGTCCCCTAGACACCAACAGCATCCTCCAATCACTCCTCGAAAAATACCGCCTCGCCGAACATTCAGCCACCATCACCAGCGGTTCCTACCCAGTATTATTTACCCCCAGAGCCGCCGCTAGCACCCTAGGCAGCTTGTTTGATACCATCCTTTCAGGTCAAACAGTAGTTCAAAAAGCCTCTCCCCTAGCCGACAAAATCGGCGAAACCTTATTTGACAAACGCTTTACCTTTTTTGAAGACCCCACTTTAGGCCCTTCTGCTTGT
>DATNQT010000674.1:0-4953 GCA_036703885.1 Candidatus Sericytochromatia bacterium | reverse complement strand
CATTGCTCAGTTGTCATCCCGACTCCATCATCGGCAACACAGCAACGGAGCATTTTGTTGTTGGTTATTGGGTGTTGCTTGTTGGATTGGGAATTCTCTACTAACCATTGCCTCCTCTCCCCATCTCCCAACTCTTGGTTGATGACTTTGGCACTTAGACTAAGCGTTATTCCGGGTGGATTGTGTTTCAAAGCATTGGCAATTAGGTTAGAAAAGACTCGCCAGAGTTGATTCGGATCGGCATACACGGGTGGCAATTCTGCCGAAACCAGATTTTTTAATGTGGCTTGATTGCTCGTCAGCATTGGCTGCCACTCTTCCACCAATCTCTGAGTTAGTTGGTGTAGCGGTAAAGGCTCACATTGCAGAGGTACTCCCCACACTTCATACTCATGGCTTTCCACCAAAGAGTTGATCAGATTGAGTTGGCGTTCGCAGCTCGTTGCCATGCGCTCTAGCGTGGATCGTAAGAGAATTGTCTCTTGTGGGTTGTCTATTGTTTGACCCCCCTCACTCCCCCCTTGGTAGGGGAGGATAGGGAGAGACTTTTGTTCTTGGGGGGTTGGGGGGGGTGATGACTGATTGCTAACCGCTGACCAAGGGCGATTGAGCAAATTTTTCAACACCATCAACATACCAGTGACGGGATTACGCAGGTCATGGGAGATGGAGTGAAGAAAGACTCGTAAAGCTTGCTCTGCTTTTTGGCGATCGCGAATTTCCTGTTGCAGTAACTGATTTTGCTCTTGGAGTTGCTTTTGCAGGTTCCGAATGGTTAGCTGATTATCGATCCGCGCTAATACTTCTTCAAGCTGAAACGGTTTAGTAATATAGTCTCTCCCACCCACCGCAAAGCCTTTTACCTTATCGAGTACCTCATCCAAGGCACTGATGAAAATTACGGGAATTTCACGGGTTTGTTCATCCGCCTTGAGCGCCTCACAGACTTCATAGCCGTTCATCTGAGGCATATTAATATCCAGCAAAATCAAGTCCGGTGGGGCAGCCTTGGCACCCATCAACGCCATCGCACCATTGATGACGCTGCGCACTTTATAGCCTCGTTCTGTTAGGGCATTGGATAAAAGGCGTAGGTTTTCAGGTGTATCGTCAACAATCAGGATGTTGCCCTTTGTAGCTTTCGATTGACGGGTGCTCATCTACTGCGTAGCGACTTGAGTTAAAGCAATTATCTGATCGAAACGATAGTTATTCACTAAATCTACTAGCCCATTTGCTAGCTCAACTTCCTGATCAGGGATTTGCGTGATTAGCTGATCGATTAATTCACTATCGACCTGGTTTGCTGCCTTGTGTAGCTGTGCTACCCACTCAGCAGGCATCGTAGCTAAATCTTCGGGTGTCAAAACCGCTTTGGACATATCGTGCTGCTGGGATGAGGACTGAATAGATTGTTGATAAACATAGCTAATTCCCAAGTATTCAGCCATCTTTTCAAAAATTACTGTCTCTTGCAAGGGTTTACGAACAAAGTCATCACAGCCTGCTGATAATGCTACTGTTCGCTCTTCCTCAAAGGCGCTAGCAGTCAGGGCAATAATCACCGTATCCCTCCCTGTGGATTGGGCTTTGATGTGCCGAGTGGCATCATAGCCATCCATCACAGGCATCCGCATATCCATCCAGATTAGGTGAGGATGCCAACTTTCCCATAAGGCGATCGCTTCTTGACCATTGGCAGCTTCACGCACCTCAAAGTTAAACAACTCTAGCAGTTTGACCAACAATTGGCGATTTTCCTGCGTATCCTCAACGACTAAGATGCGATACTTGGGTTGGTTGGGTGCCAGTGCGATCGGTCGTTCACTCAGCTGTTGAGTCTGAACCTCACTCACTTCAGCCAGACCAACCTGAACATCAAAGGTGAAAACGCTTCCCTCACCCAGGCGAGTGCTAACCGTAATGTCTCCACCCATCATTCTGACAAATTGGCGGCTAATGGCTAAACCAAGCCCCGTCCCTTGCTGAGAGTTCCGTCCTGTTGCCGTTTGCACAAACGCATCAAATAAGATATTGAGTTCTTCTGGAGCAATCCCAGGTCCGGTGTCTTCCACTTCAAAGATTAGGGAGTGGGAAGTGGGGAGTGGGGAGTGGGGAGTGGGGAGTAGGGAGGAAGAAAAGGAAGCGTTTTTAGAAAGTTCCTCCTTGTAATCCTTGTCCCCATTCCCTATTCCCCATTCCCTATTCCCCATTCCCACGCGCAACGTAACACTACCTGCCTGAGTAAATTTAATGGCGTTCCCCAGCAGATTAAACAAAACTTGGCGCAGCTTGCTCTCGTCCGTCTTCACATATTGGGGTACGTCGGGAGTCCGCTCAAAGGTAAGGTGTAAGCCTTTGGATTTGGCTTTGAGTTGCAGCATCTCTTCGAGATAGTCCAAGAGGCGATAGAGGTTAAAGCTTTGTTGATACAGTGTTGTCCGACCTGCTTCAATTTTGGACATTTCCAGCACGTCATTAATCAAAGCCAATAGATGCTCACCACTGCGACTAATAATGCCGAGATTTTCCTGTTGCTCTTGAGTGAGGGAGGCACTGTGCGCCATCAGTTGAGAGAAGCCAAGAATCGCATTGAGGGGGGTACGGAGTTCGTGGCTCATATTCGCTAAGAAAGCACTTTTGGCGCGGTTGGCAGCTTCAGCAGCTTCTTTGGCACATCGCAGCGCTTCCTCAGCGTTGTGTCGCGCTTGACCCATCGCAATCAACTCACCCACTAGCTTGAGGAGACTAATATCTTCCTGACTCCATACTTTTTGAGAGCTGACTACATCAACACCAATAAATCCAACTACGTTTCCTGAGTGAATCATTGGTACATCCAGCACGGATTGAATGGAAAAACTTTCAAAAGTTGCCTTCTCTGCTATGGCGTCGGGGGGCAGGTCGTCAACATGGGATACTTGAATAGTTTTACCGCTCAGAATCTGGCTGTGGAACCAAGGATAAGTCTCGATTGATGATTCTGGTACCTCATTCATAGAGGTCTGGATGTCGTCAGCGCACCATTGATGGGTAATGATAGCCTTGCTCTTGTTGTCATCGTATCTGAAAACGTTACTAGTGCTAACCTCTAGTAACTCACCGATCGCTTTTAGGGTAAAGTTGATAGCGCTGTTAACCTCCTGATCAATAAACTGCCTGGAAATACTACTGAGTAGACTGTCCACCTGAGCGCGATGTGCAAGCGCTTCGTCGGTTAGCTTTCGCTCTAGTTCAGCGGCGGCGCGGGCGGCAAAAATTCTTATAATTAACTCTCGACCTGGGTCATCGTCCATTGGCTTTACATCCAGCACGGCTAGATGACCCAAGACATTTCCCTCGGAGTCAATCAATGGGGTGCCTAGAAAGCTTTCCACACCTGCTTCAACCAGGTATGAATCGTCAGGAAAGAGAGCTTGTATGCCTTCAGAGTAATGGCACATCTTTCCCGCTAAGGCACCTTCACAGGGGGTGTTACACAGGTCATACTCAAAGTTTTCACCAAACTCGTCGCCTTGCCAAACGGCTAAAGTCCGAACTTTGGTTTTGGCTGGATTCGCGAACTCACTAATCAGGGCGTAGCGAACTCGCAATACCTGTGCCAGGTAGCGAACGAAGGAGTGGAAGAATTCATCGCCTGTCTTGGAGGCGGTTCCTTCAACAATCAGTTGCAGCGCCTCTTCCCGTTGCTTACGCTCAGTGATGTCTTCGGAGATGCACAATAGGTGTGTTGCATTGCCCTGGTTATCGAAGAGGGGTAATTTTAGGGTTCGCAGCAGAATTCTTCCCCGTGACCTACTATCGAACGGCTCTTCGAGAATTTCAATCAATTTGCCTGCCTGGACTGCCTCCACGTCTTTAGCCAGGAAAAAGTCGGCTTGCTCAGGGGGCTGGAAGTCATAGACGTTGCACCCTAGAGCCTGCTCTCTAGAAAGACCAAACATTTCCTCACAGGCTTTGTTCCAAAGCACATTGCGGAAGTCGTTGTTGACATCTTTCGCGAATAATGCAAGAGGAATGTTTTCGACAATGCTATCGAGGAAGCGCTGAGATTGTAACAATTCTTGTTCTAATTGTTTGCGATCGCTGATGTCAGCAATTACAGCTTCAAGGCAGCCTTCTTCTATATTGAGGCGAATTGAACACAATACCCATCCGTCTGGTCTATCTGGTCGGCGGAATTGGATTTCATAGTTGTTGACTGCTCTATGTTGGTATAGTTCTGCCAGCAACTGCTGTCGCTCATCTAGATTGGCATAAAACTCCGTTATGAATTTTTGCCTAATCACTTCTGCGGTCGAACTGTAACCCATTATTTCAACAAAGCGTTGATTGGCTTCCAGAATCAGACCATCCTCAATTCGAGTGCGGAAGATGCCGAATTGGGAGTTTTCAAAGAGGTTCCGGAACTTAACTTCGCTGCGTCGTAAGGCGGCTTCGGCAAGTTTGCGATCGCTTATATCCGTAGAAATGTCACAAACGGCATAAGCCACTCCCTCAGAATTAAACAGAGGAAACTTAACCGCTAGATAAGTGTGGAGTCCATCCTCATGAGGTACTACTTCTTCCAGATATAAGGCAGTTCCCGCTTTTAACACCTTTTGGTCATTTTCCCGAAAAGCATCTGCTATCTCCTTGGGAAAGAAGTCGTAAGCAGATTTCCCCTCAATCTCGTCTCTGGTGCAGTACAAGAGCGTTTCTAGTTTGCGATTGACTCGAATATATCGCCCTTGCAGGTCTTTAATGTAGATGATGGCAGGAGAATTATCTAAGATTGCTTGGAGTTCTGCTTCGCTGGCTCGCAGGGCTTCGTCTGCCTGCTTACGTGCCCTAATGTCACGACCAAAGCTGAAGTTATACTCTTGACCCTCGAATTCTAGGTAATTGGCTGTAATCTCTACCGGAATCGATTGACCATCCTTGGTGCAATTGTAGGTTTCAAAGTTGAGCGAA
>DATNQT010000673.1:0-4314 GCA_036703885.1 Candidatus Sericytochromatia bacterium | reverse complement strand
TTCCGCAAAATCCGCCAGAAAAACTCGTTGAACAAATCCGAGCAACGACTCATGATTTGCACAACTACCGCACCGAGCAAATGGAGAAGAAACAGTGGGGTATTACTCAGCTTTACAACAAGTTCTTTGATGAGCCATCGAGCCAACTTTACAAGCTTCACGCAAAGCTCAACCAACTGGTGATGCAAGCCTATGGATTCTCTCCCGATGATGACATTCTGGAGAGGTTGCTGGCGTTAAATTTGGAACTAGCACAGAAGGAAAAGCAGGGTGAGCCTGTTATTGGTTCTTGGGCACCTTAACAAGCAAGGATAGGCGGTCGTGGGATTGTCTAATTGAGGATTGACGGTTCTACTGTCTGAAGAAAACGCGATCGCGAAGCATCCCGAAGGGTTATCGCTCTCTAGCTAAATCTCTGTAGCGAAACGCGATCGCCTCTTTCTGTGTCCCTTCAAGTAGGACTCTTCGCTGGAACCTTCTGCTCTAGCTGGACTTGATTTGGACAAGGACGCCCCTGTTCGATATCTGTAATGTTAGATAGGGTCGTTTCCGCAATATTCCTAAGAGCATTTTCAGTAAAGAATGCTTGATGACCTGTAATCAAAACGTTAGGAAATGTCAGCAAGCGTTGAAAAACATCATCCTGAATAACGGCATCAGATAAATTCTCGAAGAACAAATCGGATTCCTGCTCGTAAACATCTAAACCGAGATACCCGATTTTGCCAGATTTGAGAGCCTCAACTACTGCTTTGGTGTCAATTAGCGCCCCTCGACTCGTATTGATCAGCATCACGCCTTGCTTCATCTGTTCTAAGGATTGAGCGTCGATCAGGTGATGGGTTTCTTGGGTGAGAGGACAGTGCAGAGTGACGATATCAGAGGTTTGGAGGAGTTCGGGAAGCTCTACATACTTTGCTCCTATTGCCTCACACTCAGGATTTGGATACATATCGTAAGCGAGTAATTTACACCCAAATCCTTTGAGAATCTGCGCCACAATCACACCGATTTTTCCAGTACCGACAATTCCGACGGTTCGGTCATGTAGCTCAAATCCCAAAAGTCCGTCTAGGGAAAAATTGTCTTCTCGCACACGGTTATAGGCGCGATGGATCTGACGGTTGAGGGTAAGAATTAGTCCAATAGTATGTTCTGCAACTGCGTAGGGCGAATAAGCCGGAACGCGCACCACACTCATCCCCAACTCAGTAGCGGTGTTTAAATCTACATTGTTGAACCCCGCTGAACGTAAGGCAATTAGCCTAGTACCTCCCTCGGCAAGAGCTTTCAATGTTTTGTCATCTAGCTGGTCGTTGACAAATACACAGACGGCTGGAGATTCTGATGCTAAGACAGCCGTGTCAGAAGTTAGACGCGCTTCAAAAAAAACCAACTCATGCCCGTAGTTGGTATTCGCAGCTTCTAGAAACCGTCGGTCATAGGATTTTGTGCTGAAGACTGCCACTTTCATCGATTTTCTCCTTTTGTTCGGATGTAGCTTTCAGCCTGATTCATCGATTTATGGGTTTATTCTATGTTTTTCGAGTTTTGCAAATTACGCAAGCGATCGCTCTCCCTTTCCTGAGCCTTTACCTCTGCCTCTACAAGCAACTGGGTAGCCATACTCAAAACTTCACCCTTCCTGAAATCTCCTCGTTCGTGTAAGAGTTCAGACCAGATGCTCAAAATTTGCCAATCTGTGATTCCTTGTGCTTCTAGGGCAGCGATCGCTTCTCGAATCCTGCCTGGGACTTGAGTCATTTTCTTAAAAACTATTGTCTCTTGGTAAAAATAGCTAGAACGTTCTGTTATCGGTAGTTATAGCATTTTCCTTTTGCTCGGCTGTACCTCTATTTCTTTGAATATTCCAGTGTAAGATGCCTAAGTTTAACTCTAGAAAACAAAAATGGCAGGAGTCGTAACGTACAAGATCAACAGGACTTACGCAGATTTACCTTTGAACCACCATTTGTAGGGGCGCACAGCTGTGCGCCCCTACCATGTGTCGCGTCTGTGCGTAAGTCCTGATCAATAAAAAAACGGCTAGTTCGAGCCAGAAAAACTTGTTTCCCCGAAGCAGCCGCGTGATATTAAATAGCAAACTAATATACGGGTGCTACAGCTCCAAGCCTCCGAAGAGACTAACAGCCACAGCACCCGCTGTAGTGTTTAGGTTCTCTTAACCCAAAAAATTTGTAAGCTTTTTAAGGCTCACCCAGATTATCGACACAGAGAATCTAAGCTGCTCTTAAATTGAAGCGCCAGCTATGAATTGGTGGTTTGAGCGGATAAAAGATCCTTCAGCCTTGCCAAATCAGCTGCCCAACGCGGATCGGGTTGAATCGCTCCGGAGTCAGAAGTAGATGTGGTTGTCGTGCTTGAGGAGGAACCCCGCTTCTGCTTTTTAGTGCTGCTACGACGCACTGGCGCTGGGTTGCTATTACCAGCTGGACGTGGGGCTTCTTCCTCTTCTTGATTCTTCGCTCGCGGTAGCGCTTTTTCGATTTTTAGAGCGCTATCTTTGAACGCTTGACCGTTGAACTTCTCGATAATTTCATCGGCTAGTTCATCAGTCGGCACTGTGACAAAGGCAAAGCCCCGGCATTTCCCTGTTTTGCGATCTTTGATCACTTTTGTGGAAACCGAATCACCTACTTCTGCAAAAACAGCGTGCAGTTCATCGCGGTCTACATCTTCTTTTGGTAAGTTGCCTACGTAGAGACGAACGGACATGAGAAATTCCTCCAGATTGGATTCAAACAAACTCGCTTACACCAGTTGCAATCCTGGCTAAGGATGCATTTGACTGACGAACGGTTCCCACGCCGCGACAATCTTGTAACGATCCTTACCAACCTTAACAGCACAAACTGATGCAGTAAAATCAAACTCCTGTATCCCATTCATCCCAAGCGATTACCATCCTTATTTTGGTCTCAGGATTGCGATCGCTAGGATTCAAACTAAGGGTTTTCCTTCTTACTTTGATTATTACAGAATGTTTACACTATTCATAAGGTATCACGAGCTTCAGTAGGCAAGCTAGTATAGCAGACCGATTTCCGTCTTTGGCTATAGCTTGTTCAAAGCTCTGTAACAAACGAATTACTAACAAAGGAGTAGTGAAAGACGAATTTTCATTATCCTATTCATAATAGGCGATCGCTCTGGCACACAGAGCCTAATTTCTAAATGACTTCAAACGTAATTGACAGGGCTGCTAGCTGAGTGGTGTCAATGTTACGAACTGTGGAATTGTTGCTGGTAGCACTGCTTCCACTGCCACGAGTGCCTGTATTGACATCATCGAGTAAGTTGTCAATCACCTCCGCTGGCTGATTCTGCTTTCCCGTTGCGTCCAAGGTAACAGGCCCACTGCGATCGCTCCCTCTTGAGGCGGCTACGGCGCGTAAAGTTTGGAGGGCTTTGCGTAAAGGCGATCGGCTGGCTAGAATCAGTACCTCGGCAACACCTTTTGGTTCCTGAGTAACCAGCCGAAAGCGGTCTTTACTGGGGTCAGGAATTAACACCGTCTGACCTGCCGCAACTAACGTTACCTCTTCGGCTGCTGCCCACTGATTTGGAAAAATCACAGAAATCTCACCCGTTGGGTCTATCACCAATACGCTGAGATACAGTGGGCTGGTTTCGTTATTCGCGATCTGTAGCTGTACAGGCGTTCCCAAGGGAAGTTTTTGAGAACTATAGGGAATGACTGGCGTGGATGAATTGCCCGTCGTACTTTTGCCAAGACCGCCGCGAATAGTGAAGGAACTAGCAATAACTTCCCCTGCGCCTTCCGGACGCATGGAAGCGACAACATTAAGCCGCGACGAGTTAGTGTTCAGGGTTGTTTTAACAATGCGGGCGGCGAGTAGTGATTGAAGCTTGGGACGTAGACGAGTAATGGCATCTGCAACTGTTTCACTTTTAGCGCCGAACGAGCTAGGAATTAGCTCTAGTGCTGGCGAAAATAGACCTAAACTCCCAACCTCTGGTAGATTTGCGGCTGGTGCTGACTGCAACTGTTGTCTGTAGGCTGGCGTCATCCGCCCAAAGATATATTGCACCTCTTGTTGCTGCAAGGGTAAGGCTTCAATTCGGGGAATAGAAGCAAGTACTTGTTTGGCTTGACTTGAATCGCTGCCTAGAGAGGGGTCAAGACCAATCTTCAATGTCAGGTTACTAGGAATGCCGCGTGCCTGTTCTTGTAGGAAGGCTCCAGGTTGTGCCGTATCCAGCAGCTTGGCTTGCCCCACTAAACCCGCACGAGATATCAATTGCACCCGCCCTTTTTCACGGCTTTGAGAG